>JAIEAS010000006.1 GCA_029071285.1 Clostridia bacterium | reverse complement strand
CGAAGCCACGGGTAGATACATTCGGCTCCGCTCAGTATGACACCCGTGGCTTACTACGCTCGGGATGACAGCAAAAACGGCATAAAAAAGGGGCGCGGACAATCCGTCCGCGCCGCATAAAAGCAAAAAAATTCCGCGAGCAACCTCGCGGAATTTAAATTTAATTATATGTCATTCCGAGCGTTTGTAAGCCCGTTCGGGCTTCGGTACGACGAGGAATCCCCCAACTACCCAGTCACCGTGGGGACCCTTCGACTTCGCTCAGGGTGACAATACGCGATTAAGCGGAACGCTTAGATTTACCGTTGGGGTGCTTTGCGGAAAGTCTGTAAATCGCGCAGTAGACGGCGGGCACCAATAAAAGGGTTACAAGCGTACCTATTAAAAGTCCGCCGATTACCACTATGCCCAGCGGCTGCATAAGCTCGCTGCCCTGCCCTACGCCTATCGCCAAAGGAATCAGCGCCAGAATGGTCGTAAGCGTAGTCATAAATATCGGTCTCAGCCTTGAAGCGCACGCTTCTTTCACCGCCTCGAAGTGGGGCATTTCCTCTTTGAGCTGTTTGATTTTTTCAAGCATAACAATCGCGTTGTTCACCACCACGCCCATAAGCATTATAAGCCCTATGAACGAAACGACGTTGAGCGAAGTCCCCGTAATCACAAGCGCGATAAATCCGCCCGTGAAGCTGAACGGTATGCTTGCCATAATTATAAGCGGTTTTACGAATGATGCGAACTGCACCGCCATTACCGCGTACAGCAGGAAGAATGAAATCACAAGCGCGACCGCAAGCCCCGAGAACGCGTCGTTGAGGTAGGTTGTAATTCCGCTCTCCTCAAAGCCGTAGTCCTCGTAATTTTCCAGAACGGCAGAGGCGACCGCGGACATCTTTTTGGAAGCCGTGCCCGTGTCGGCGTCAGGCAGAACGGCGGAAACCGAAATCATATTGTTACCGTTCGAGCGGCGGATGCAAGCCTCTTTTTCCTCTTCTAAAACGCTGCAGAAATCTTTTAAAAACAGGGCGGAAGTTCCGTCAAAGCCTATCACGAAATTTTCAAGACTTTCGCGCGAGGTTATCGCGCCGTCGTCGAACTTGACGTCGATATTATAGGTGTCGCCGTCGAAGGTAACCGTGCAGGCAGTGTACGAAGCCACGCCTATGCGCAGCGTTAAAATCAAAGTTTTGTAATCAATGCCGTACTCCAAAAGCTTGGTTCTGTCGAACTTAAGGGTGTACTGCACGGACTTATCCGCCGCGCTGTTTTTAACGTCGGTAAAGCCCGCGGTCTGCAGTTTTTCGCCGATTTCTTCGGCAATTTTAAGTAACGTTTCGCCGTCGCTGCCGATAACCGTGACCGACATATCGTCCGAGCCCGACATTAAAGATGCCACAACGCCGTCAATTTCTTTGACGGTTACCGAGCCCTTGGGTTTGTACTTTTCGGCAAGGCCGCGGATACGGCTTACCACCTTTTGCGTGTGTTTATCCGATTTCATCTGCACGGTGATTATGCCCGTATCGGTCAGCGCAAGCAGTCCGTTTTTGCCCACGCTTGCGGACAGATATTCGATGCCGTCAATCTCTTCCGAGATATGCTTCGAGAACTCGAGAACGTCGTCCTGCACCTCTTCGAGGCTTGCGCCCGAGTAAGTCATATTTATTTCGATTTGCCCTTTATCGATTGAGGGCAAAAATTCCGTGCCCGTCAGAAATAGCAGACCTATGCTCGCGCCGAAAACGACCGCCGCAACGAGTATCGTAATCAATTTGCGCGACAGCGCCGCGGGCAGAACTTTTGAGTAGGCCTTTATGCAGCCGTCCATAATCACGGGCTGTTTCAGGACCGCGATTTTTTCGCGGAAGGACTTTTTGGGTTTTTCCTTTTCCTTTTCCTCTGCCGCTTCCGTCTTTACTTCGGCTTTTACGGGAATTTTTCTTCGCGGCGCGCTCTCTTTAAGCAGGCGTTTTCCGCCGCAGAAAAGTGTGTACAGCGCGGGAATTACCGTAACCGCCACGAGCAGCGAGAAGGTGAGCGAGAATATTACCGCCAGCGCCAAATCGGTGAAAATTTCAGCAGTTAACCCGCCCGCAAACATTATGGGAATGAACACGCATACCGTCGTTACCGTCGAGCCGAACAGCGCTCCGCCCACTTCGCAGGTGCCGTCCACCGCCGCGTTGTACGCGTCCTTGCCGCCGTCGCGGTGCTTGGTTATCGCCTCTATCACGACGATAGAGTTATCGACGAGCATACCTATTCCGACCGCAAGTCCGCCGAGCGAAACCATATTCAGTGTTACGCCCAGAAGGTAAAGGCAGATAAGCGCGGCGAGAACTGAAAGGGGCATAGTTATCGCAACCACGAGCGAGGTGCTCACCTTTTTGAGGAATACGAAGATTATTATTATCGCAAGCGCGCCGCCTATCAGCATACTGATAAGCACGTTTGAAACCGAGTCGGAAATGAACTCGGACTGGTCGTCCAGAAGGTTGATTTTTGCGGAGTAGCCCTCTTCCGCGGCGGCTTCTTTGTAGATAGCCTTGACCGCCTTTACGACCTTTGAAGAGTTTGCGCCGTTGGACTTATATATATTGATTATAACGGCGTGCCCGTCGGAAACCTGCACTTCGCCGTCAAAGTAGTAGGCGTATGAAGTGTATGCGGGCGTAAGGGTAATATTTGCGATATCGGCAATCTTTACGATTTTCGAGCCGTCGGAATTAATATCCGTGAAGTCCGCGTCGGTGATAAACTCGAAGAGCTGCTCGGAAAGTTTAAAGTCGAATATACCCTCTAAATTCAGCGAGCTGTAAAGGGCGTACCACTGCTCCGCGGTGATGTCGTCCTCTTCTTCGGTTTCCCCGTTGTAATTTTCCTCGTGCAGGCGCGCGCGGGTGTCGATAAGCGTCTGCATATTTTCCTCGTAGTGGTCGCTTCTGACGAACGCCATAAAGGTCGGCGAAGTTATCACGGGGTGTTCCTCGGACAGGCTCGTTCCCGTAAACAGAAGCGCGCACTCCGCGTCCGTGGGGCGGTAATCCTCGCCCTGCTCCCGCTTTTGGCGGGCTATGTTCCTGAGTCCCGTCGCCGAGGTCTTTTTGGCGAAATCGATATTCGCCCTTATCTGCTCTTCCGAAACTCCCTCGTAGACCTTGACGTACCCGGTTTCGAGTAAGTAATAGTCGTCGGAGGTGAGCTCGTAATACTCGTTGTTGGCTTCTTTTTCTATGTAAGCTTCGGTCTGCTCGAGCTCCTCGCGGAAAGCGATAATTTCGTTCAGCTTATTGTCGCGCACGATTTTCAGCATATCGACCGTAATATAATTTTCGAAAAGCGGGTACGCATCCGCGATTTCCGCCGCCAGATCTTCCAGCTCGTCGTCGGTTTTGCCCGCGACCTGTTTTTCAATCCTGTCGTAAAGGGCGCTCGTCTTAAAATTCACGAGGTCTTCCGCCGTGAAGTTGTTGGCTATGTTCATATAGGTTTTAAGGTCGGAAAGCTTGTCGACATCGTCCGCGCTCAGATTGCCCAGATCGTCGAGAACGGTCAGAACGCCCGTGCCCAGATCGTCCTTTAAAATCTGCAAATCCTCCGCCTCGGTATACTCGTAATAGCGCATAACCTGCTTTACCGATACGAGAAGTGCGACCATTTCCGAGGGAAGGGTCAGTGGCATATCCTCGATTTCTTCCTCGCTCGCTATATCCGATTCGTTTTTAATCTGAACGCCGCTTCCTGTAATCTCGCCGAGGGGCAAGTCGAGCGCGCCGTATGAAAAGGCTTCCACAATCAGCGGACTTATAAGCTCCAGTCCGCCGAATGGCTGGATTAAATATGAATATTCCGCGCCGCCCTTAATCTCTACGCTTTCCACTCCCTCTATCGCGGAAATTTCCGCCGCCAAGTCCTTCGCCTTGTCGTACGCGTCCTCGAGTCCGTCTTCCGAGGTCAGCGACAAAACCGCCAGCGCGTCGGCGTTTAAATCTATGTCATAGATAGAAGTCGTAACGCCGTCGGGCAAATCAACCGAGTTGAGTTTGGATTGAATTTCGGTCTTTTTGTTCTTGGTGTCGCTGTTGTAG
>JAIEAS010000059.1 GCA_029071285.1 Clostridia bacterium | reverse complement strand
CGGAAATAATATATGGATAAAATACCTTCGTTTTCAAAAAATCACGATGTACTGCCCGTCGGTCTGCACGAGTGCGGAACGGCGCACGGCGTTACGACGTGGGATTTGCGTTTTAAAAAACCCAACGGCGGCGACTACCTGTCGCCCAAAGCCTGCCACACGATCGAGCATATTCTTGCAACGATACTTCGCAACTCGGACAAAAAGGACTGCATAATTTACTTCGGTCCGATGGGCTGCCGCACGGGCTTTTACCTTCTGACGGTAAACCGCGGTTACGGTCAGACGCTTAAACTTTAAAAAGAGAGTTTTGAAACCGCTTTGACCTTTACCGAAATTCCAGGCTCGAAGCGCGAGGAATGCGGCAACTACCTTGAACACGACCTGTCGGACGCTTTAAAAGAATGTAAAAAATATCTGGAGATTTTAAATAACTTATGATAGAATTAGGCGGCGGCTGGGACGAGCTTTTGGCTCCCCTCTTTGCCGATGAAAAATACAAAAAAATACGCGAATTCCTTAAAAAAGAATACAGCGAGCGGGTTATCTACCCCGATATGTACGATTTGTACAACTGCTTCCGCTACACGCCGCTGGGCGGACTTAAAGCGGTAATTCTGGGGCAGGACCCCTACCACGAACCCAATCAGGCGCACGGGCTGTGTTTTTCGGTAAGAAAGGGCGTGCCCCTTCCTCCGTCGCTGCAAAATATTTACAAAGAGATTGAGAGCGACTTGGGGATAAAGGAGCCGCGCTGCGGCGATTTGACAAAGTGGGCGAATGAGGGCGTTCTGCTTTTGAACACAACCCTTACCGTAAGGGAGCATATGGCTAACTCGCACGCAAACTGCGGCTGGGCGTGGTTCACCGACAGCGTAATCAAGCTCGTTTCCGACAACACCAAAAACACCGTTTTCATTCTTTGGGGAGGAAACGCGAGAAGCAAAGTGCCCTTAATCGATACGAAAAAACACCTGATTTTGCAGTGCGCGCACCCCTCGCCCCTCTCGGCGTACAACGGATTTTTCGGGTGCAGGCACTTTTCAAAGGCCAACGAATACCTTACCGAACACGGCAAAAAGCCGATTGACTGGGATTTGAATTTATGAAGTATATAGTCGTTTTGGGAGACGGAATGGCGGATTGGAAAATACCCGCTCTTAAAAACAGAACCTGTTTGGAAGCCGCGGAAACTCCCAACCTTGACAGACTTGCACCACTCTCCGAAATCGGGCTGTGCAAGACCGTGCCCGACAACTTAAAACCCGCGAGCGACGTTGCGAATATGTCCGTTCTGGGCTTCGACCCCAACCGTTATTACACGGGGCGTTCGCCGTTGGAAGCCGAGGCTATGGGCATCGAATTCAGCGCCACCGACGTAACGCTGCGCTGCAACCTCGTCACACTCTCGGACGGAGGAAATTACGAGGACAAAACTATGCTCGACTACTCGGCGGGGGATATAACCACCGCCGAAGCGGAAATTCTTATTAACGATTTAAAGAGAGAACTCGACGGCGAAAACCTCACCCTTCACTCGGGCGTTGCGTACAGGCACTGTCTTGTAGTAAAAAACGGAGTTACGGGGCACGAACTTACGCCGCCGCACGACATTACCGACAAGCCGATAAAGGACTGCCTGCCCAAGGGCGAGTACGGCGGTCTTTACCTTGAGCTGATGAAAAAAAGCTACGGGATTTTAAGTAAACACCCCGTCAACCTTAAAAGAATTAAAGAGGGCAAAAAGCCCGCAAACTCAATCTGGCTTTGGGGCGAGGGAACCAAACCCGCGCTGGACAGCTTTGAAAAAATGCGCTCTCTTAAAGGCGGAATGATTTCCGCGGTGGACCTTTTAAGGGGAATTGCAAAGCTTGCCGATATGAAAATTATCAGCGTTGACGGCATAACGGGCAACTACGACACTAATTTCACGGGCACGGCGGACGCCGCTGCCGACGCGCTACTCGGCGGGCTGGACTTTGTTTATATCCATATCGAAGCCCCCGACGAGTGCGGGCACCACGGCGATTATAAACACAAGGTACAATCGATTGAAAAAATCGACGGCGAGGTTGTAAAAACGCTGGTTGACAAACTTTCTTCCGCGGACGAAGAATTTGCAATGCTGGTCTGTCCCGACCACCCCACTCCCTGCGCCTGCAAAACCCACGTTTCCGAGCCCGTACCCTACCTTCTGTACACGAACGCAAAAAACCTTTCAAACAACGCCGTCCGTTACACTGAGGACGAAGCCGCAAAAACAGGGCTTTATATCCCCGAGGGGCACAAGCTTATCGAACGGCTTTTTTCAATTAAATAATCAAAGCGGCTCACGAAAAATCGCGAGCCGTTTTTTTTAATTTGCTTTTAAAGTTTTTTTCTGCTTTTTGTACGAATCCGTTGCCTGGTCTATCATATCCTTTTTTGCGGGCGCGGGAGTTACGTATCCGCGCGAGGATAACTGCGTGTAAAGGTTGTACTGGTTTTCCGCAACACCCATAAGGTTGGCAGAAATGCTCTTCCTTACCGACTTGGTGCTTCCCTCGAAAAGTGCTGTGGTGTAAAGGGTCATAAGGTGCTTTTCCGCGTCAAGCATATCCAGAAGGGTGTCCTTTTCGTTCAGCGTGCAATCCATTTTAGTAAGCTTCATATTTTAACCTCCCAAAAGCCCCAACAGAGCGCTGTAACGCTGTTCGTGTTCGTCTGCAATTTTTGTGAGCGTAGCGGATAAGTCCACGTCCGTAACAGTCTTTGAGTACGCCCTCGCCTTTTTGCAAATAAGCGCTTCTTCAGTAAGTGCGTCTGAAATGAGCCCGAGCTCTTTTGCTGTAATTTCAGCCATATAGTTCCTCCTTTAACCAAAGCATTTTAAATATTAATCAGCCTTAAACGCGGCTTTTTTGCGCTTTCCGCACGCGTGCCGCTTGTAATACGTCTCTGTATGACTGCGCGTCCCGCGCACATAAATCGCTAAAAAATACGCTGTTTAAGGTGCTTCGCAATTTTAAGCAGCAAATTTTAAGATTAGACGAGGCAAAGACCGCAGGCAATCCACGGACGGATTGTCAAGGACTTTAACGAAGTATAAGCTAAAATTTGCCCTTAAAATCTGTTAATATTTAAAATGCTTTGGTTATTCCCATTATTGCCAAAGATAGGACGGTTTAAACTTTTTCAACCGTTTGACAGAGATAGCGTTTTTATGCTAAAATACTTTCGGCGGAATTTTCCGCTAAGGACCGAAGAAGAAATGATAAAAATAGCTTTGACCGGAACTTCCGGCGCAATGGGCGGCGAGGTGCTTTTACACCTTTTGCAGTCGTCCGAAAATTTTTACGTTAAATGTATACTCTTCGACGAGGAAAAGAAACTCCCCTCGTTCGTTAAAAAAACCTTTAAAAAATATAAGTCGAGAATAGAAGCTTTCAAGGGCAGTATCGCAAGATACGAGGACTGCGAAAAGCTTATCGACGGCGTCGACTACGTTTTCAACTGCGCGTCAAAAATTCCGCCCAAGTCAGACCACGACCCCGAGGGCACTTATTTAAGCAACTATATAGGCACCAAAAACCTTGTGGACGCCGTAAAGGCGAGCGGGCGCGAGATAGGCTTCGTGCATATCGCAACGGTTGCTATGTACGGCGACAGAACCTATCCCAGCTGCTGGATTAGAGTGGGCGACCCCGTGATTTCAAGCGACTACGACTGCTACTCGCTGTTCAAACTGAAAGCAGAACGCTACGTTCTGGAAAGCGGACTTACGAAGTTCGTTTCGCTCCGCCAGACCGCGGTTCTGCACAAGTATATGTTTGCAAACAACCTCAAAGACGGGCTTATGTTCCACACTACGTGGAACGGCACCCTCGAATGGGTTACAGACCGCGACAGCGGAAAGCTCTGCCAGAACCTCGTTGAGCGCGACACGAAGGGCGAACTCGACGGATTCTGGAACAAAATTTACAACATCGGCGGCGGCGAAGCCTGCCGTATCACGGGCTTTGAAACTATAGACGACGGCTTCAAGCTTATGGGCAAGGGCGCCAAAAAGTTCTTTAAACCCAACTGGAATATTACGCGAAACTTCCACGGCGGCTGGTTTTACGACAGCGACGATCTGGAAAACGCGCTTGAATTCCGCAGTGAAACGAACGCGGACTTCTGGAAGCGTATGGGCAAAAAGTACGGCTACTTTAAGCTGGGCGCAATAGTTCCCTCCTCCGTCATCTCGAAATTTGCAATACAAAGACTTTTCAAAAACACAAACTCGCCCATGTACTGGCTGAAACACGGCAAAGAGGGCAGAGTTAAAGCCTTTTTCGGCGGCAGAGAAGCTTATAACAAAATCCCCTCGAAGTGGGAGAACTTCCCCCTCTTATGCGAGGGCAAGCTTGCAGACGGTACCGAAATAAACTACAACGAATATAAAAATATCCAGAACGCGAAGCCCTACCTTCTGGACCACGGCTACGACGAGAGCAAACCGCTTGTAAAACTGGAATTCGAGGATTTGCAACAGGCGGCGCAGTTCCGCGGCGGCAAGTGCCTTGCAAAAGACTATAAGGCAGGCTCAATTTATGATAAAATCGACTGGCAGTGCCGCGAGGGGCATGCTTTCTCCTCCTCGCCCTATACGATATTAAAGGGCGGCTACTGGTGCCCGCACTGCTGCGAGCCCAAGCCTTGGCAATACGGGAAGCTTTCCGACATTCCTTTCTACGGACAAGTCTACTTTATCACGCACGATGAGAGCGAGGTGAACGACGTCTACCCGCTTTCAGAAGATGAAGACGATTTTTTGATTAAAAAATGAAAGTAATTTTATACGTTTTTTCCGGCACCGGCAACACCTTGAAGGTTGCCTCGCTGTATAAAAAATATCTAAACGCGGAAGTAACCGTCTACCGCGTATCCGAAAAGAGCGGAAATTTTCCCTCGCCCGAGGAGTACGACCTCGTGGGCATAGGATATCCCATTCACGCATTCTCGGCGCCCGAGCCTATCGTTAAGTTCTGCAAAAAGCTTCCGCCGGTTGCCTACCGCAGAGCGTTCGTTTTCAAATCCTCGGGCGAAGGGCTGCATATAAACGACGGTTCTTCGCAAAAATTAATTAAAATTCTGCAAAAAAAGGGCTACGACGTGTTGCTTGAAAGGCATATCGTTATGCCCTACAATATGATTTACCGCCACTCGGACGCAATGGCGAAGCAGATGTGGATTTACGCAAAGGCGTACGTAAAGCTCAACTGCAACGAGCTTGAAAGCTTCAGACGCGAAAAGGTTAAAAAACCTTTGTACAGAACTCTTTTCGCTGCTCCCATCGGCTGGATTGAAGGCAAGTTTGCGCATTTTCACGGTCCCGCCTTCAAGGTTGATACCAACAAGTGTATAGAATGCGGCAAGTGCGCCGCCGTCTGCCCCGAAAACAACATTCAAAAGGTTGACGGCAAGTACAAGTTCGGGCATAAGTGCGTGCTTTGTATGGGCTGCTCGTTCGGATGTCCTATGGACGCGATTCACGTCGGCATTTTCAAGTACTGGAAAGTGAACGGCAGTTACCGCCTTGAAGAGCTTGTAAAGGACGACACTATTCAGTTCCCCCTCGTCCCCGACCACGCGAAAGGAATTTACAAGCTGTACAAAAAGTACTACCGCGAAGTCGACAAAAAGCTTAAAGAGGGCGGTATAAATTTAAACGATTACGTTTAAAAAAATTGCGCAGCTTTTTCGGTTGCGCATTAATTATAAACGGATTAAATTCAGCATATAATTTTTATTAATAATATGAAAGTTAAAGAATTTTTCAAAAATTTAGGCTTGGGCGCCGGTATCGGAATTGCAATGATTATACCCGGCGTAAGCGGCGGAACTATTGCCGTTCTTTTTAACGTTTACGACAAGCTTATTGGTGCAATAGGCGATTTAAGGAAGGATTTGAAAAACAGCTTTTTCTTCCTTTTACCCATTGTTTCAGGGGCGCTTATAGGAATTGCGGCGATGTTTTTCCCCTTAAAATACGCGATTAAATACGTGCCTATACCGACGATTTTGCTGTTTGCCGGACTTATGATAGGCTCGTTCCCCAAGCTTTTTAATGATACGCGTAAAAACGGATTTAAATTAACGGATATTATTTCATCGGTTTTGCCGTTTTTAGTTGTGGTTGGGCTTGGTTGTATTTCGGTTTTGGGTGTGAAAGGCGTTATGCCTTACCTTGAAGCAGATTTAAGTTCGGAAATGCCCGTTTGGGGGTATTTTATACTTATTTTAATAGGGGCTGTTGCGTCGTGTGCGCTGGTTGTGCCCGGGGTTAGCGGGTCGCTGCTTCTACTTATTTTCGGATATTATCAGCCCATTTTAGACACCATATCCGCACTTTTCACAGACTTCGGACACTCGGTTCTGGTTCTTGCGCTGTTTGCGGTTGGGCTTGTGGTCGGGTTCTTCACCATTGCAAAGTTAATGAAGTTTTTAATGAAGAAGTTCCCTCGCGGCACGGGCTGGGCTATATTCGGCTTTGTGCTCGGTTCTATCCCCGCCATTTTTATGACGAACGAGTTTATCACCGCTCCCATTGACAGCATACAGATTGCCGCGGGTGCGATACTTTGCATAGCGGGAATTATCGCGGCGTACACCATTTGCAGTTTAGCCGATAGCAAACAAAAACCCAAACTTTTAAATTAATATAAAATTTAAGCCCCGAACGCTGAGCGTTCGGGGATTTTTTGTATCAATACCGTTATAACATAAAGCAAGTTAAAAGCACTAAGGAAAAATCATATAGTCCGTGTGCTATAATAAGCGACAACAGCGAGCAGTCTTTTATAAAATATTTGCAATATCCGAACACCCATCCGATA
>JAIEAS010000058.1 GCA_029071285.1 Clostridia bacterium | reverse complement strand
GAATATCTTCCTCATTCTCGGAATTTCCGCACTAATCTGCAAACTGCCAGTTGAAAAAACCACGCGGTTTATCGACTTGCCTGTTCTGATTATTTCTGGCGCGCTCTTCGTGATTCTGGGCTTTTTCGGCAGCGCGTTTGAATGGTGGGAAGGTTTAATTCTCGTCGTCTTATATATCGGTTTTATGGCGTACAATATCGTACTTGCAAAAAAGCAGTCTAAAGCCCTTTTGGAAGAAGCGACCGCTGCGGTTGCAACATTCGAAGGCGACAAAGCGGAAGCCGTCCCCGCAAACCGCTGGGAGAAGATTAAAGCGGGCTATGAAAATTTGCAATCAAAAGTTTGGTTTCTGATAATTCTGACGGTGGTAGGGCTCGGTATGGTTGTCGGCGGCGCCGAACTTGTCGTTACCTCGGCGCAGTATATTGCAAGGGACGTGTTCAACATTCCTGCGGAAATAGTCGCGCTTACCGTTGTGGCTTTCGGAACTTCATTGCCTGAACTTGTAACTTCGATTTCGGCGGCGAAGAAAGGCGACGTAGGAATTGCAACCGGAAATATTATAGGCAGCAATATCGCAAACGTTTTGCTTATAGGCGGCGTAGGCGCGCTTTGCACGGGTACGAACGGACTTCCGTTTACTATGGAGGGAATAGTCAGCGGACTGGTTGCACTATTCGCGTCGGTATTGATATTCTGTTCGTGCTGGGGAAAATCAAAAAGCCTCGGCAGAATATTCGGTATAATCTGCCTTGTGTGTCTCGTCGTATATTACGTTTTGGTTTTCCTTAATTTGTACGGCGTAATAAAACTTTACTGATAAGTATAAAACGGCTTTTTCGCGGCAAAAATATTTGTATAAAGATACTTGTAAATTCAGAGTATCTTTCGCAAATCGGCGGTACATATAATAGAATATATAACACTGCCGAAAAAAGGGGTAATTATGAATATAAAGCGCGGAGAACTGTACTATGCCGACCTGTCGCCTGTTGTCGGTAGTGAGCAAGGAGGAATAAGACCCGTATTGGTCGTCCAGAACGACGTGGGCAACAAATATTCACCGACCGTAATAGCGGCGGCAGTAACCAGCAAAATAAACAAGGCAAAACTTCCTACACATATAGAGCTTTCCTCAAATTCATACGGACTTGCAAAGGATTCGGTAATTCTTTTGGAGCAGATACGTACGCTCGATAAGCGCAGGTTAAAGGAAAGAATAGGAGAACTGAGCGACGCGACTATGAACCGCGTTGACAAAGCTATTTTGATAAGCCTTGGCTTTATGAAATAAAAAATCGGCACGCACCGGTCTTGTACCGTGCGTGCCTTCCTTTTTATTGACAAAATCCCGCGGTTGATATATGATATAGCTATGCTTGAAAAGTTAAAGAAACTAAAAGTAAATATAGGTTGGAAAAGCATAGTATTAATCGGCGTCTGCGTAGCGCTTGTTCTCGTTGACTTGCTTACCAAAATTTTTGAAGAGCGGGACGGCTGGAATTTTATCGTAATCCGCAATTTTCTTGAAGTTGCAAGCGGCAGCAGAAATCCCGGTTGCGCTTTCAGTTTTCTTGCCGAAGCTACATGGGGGCAGATATTTTTAATCGTCGTAACTTTTATAATGCTTATTCTGCTTGTCGGCTTTTTTATCGTTCTGCCCGAAAGATTTATCATTTTAAAGGTTGCTGTTGCAATGGTTGCCGCGGGTGCAATAGGAAATCTTATTGACAGAATCGCTTATCGTGAAGTGCGCGATTTCGTGGAATTGAATATGTTCGGCAATATGACCTCGTGTAATTTTGCCGATTTCTGGATAGTGTTAGGCGCGGTCCTTGCTGTAGTAGATTTACTGTTTTTAAACGAGTGGGCGGTGTTTCCTCTTACCAAATCGGCGAAAGCGGCACAGGCAAAACGTAAAGAAGAGGAAGAGGCAAAAAAGCAAGCGGTAGCTACGAGTGAAGTTCCTCAAGAAGAGGACAAGCAGACTGAAGTTAAGGACGAGCATCCCGAAGACGAAAACAAGCAGGATAACGAAGAAAATGGATAAACTGCAATTTACTGCAGAAAGCGTCTGCCAGCGCGCGGACGTTTTTCTTTGCGAAAAACTTGATAAAACACGCTCTGCGGTAAAAAAGCTGATTGACGGCGGTTGCGTTTTTATTAACGGCAAAACGGCAAAGCCTTCGCAGGAAATCGCAAGCGGCGATTTAATCGAAGTAACACTTCCTGTCGCCGAGGAATATACCGTAAAGCCCGAAGATATCCCGATAGAGATTATTTACGAAGATAAAGATATAGCCGTTGTAAATAAGCCGCAGGGGATGACCGTGCATATGGGAAACGGCAACGTGGAAGGCACGCTCGTCAACGCGCTTTTGTACCGGCTTGACAGTTTAAGCGGTATAAACGGCGTAATAAGACCGGGTATCGTGCATAGGATAGATAAGGATACATCGGGGCTTTTGGTCGTTGCAAAAAACGATAAAGCGCATCTGAGCCTGTCGGAGCAGATAGCCGAAAAATCCTGCAAAAGAACCTATCTCGCGCTTTTAGAGGGCAATCTGAAAGAGGACAGCGGAAGGGTTACGACTTACATAGGAAGAAGTCCGCAGGACAGAGTAAAAATGGCTGTCGTTCCGCCCGAAAAGGGAAAACTTGCAATTACCGATTTTACTGTGATTGAAAGGTACGAGGGGTTTACGTTGTGCCGCTTCGATTTGCATACGGGCAGAACGCACCAGATACGCGTGCACGCAAAGCATTTGGGGCACCCCGTTGTGGGCGATACAGTTTACGGAGTAAAAAAGCAAAAATTCAAGCTCGGCGGTCAGCTTCTGCACGCGTACAGACTTACTCTCACCCATCCCGAAACGGGAGAGATAATGAGCTTTGAAGCGCCGATTCCCGATTACTTTGAAGACGTGCTTAATAAACTTAAAAAGAAGTAATTTTGCGCCGTTTTGCTTGCAAAAACAAAATCGGCTTGGTATAATAAAAATAACTTAAATAAGCAAGGAGAATTATTATGGCAAAGAGGACTGTACACAGAGAAAGAGTTGATTTAACTAAATTTTGCGCATTCTGGGGAATGGCTATCGCCTCGATAATGTATATGTGCAGCGGCATTATAAACCTTTTAATAAGGTTTGTTGACAGCATATCTGCTTCCAAGACTGCAGGAGCTTTAAGACAGACGGTAAGTATATTTACACTGCTCGGAAACATAGCAATTATTATTGCAATCGGTTTGCCTGCATACGGCTTTGTAAGAGGCAGAGGCAAGGGCTGGAAAATCTTCTATTGGATAGCACTTGTTGTTTTTGCCCTCGGCGTTGTATTCGGTATGATTTCTACCATAATTTAATTAATCAGTCCCCGACGTTTGTCGGGGATTTTGCTTTTTAGCACGCTTTTTCTTTACAAATTTTTTGTAATATTTTATAATTGACGTATGCTTGAAATTGCCAAAGCCAAGGGCAAACTTGCCGCAAAATACAATTTGAAAAAGGGCGATAAAATAATCGCTTTTGACGGATTTAAGGCGGAGGATACGCTGGACTATCTTTATTACGACAATCTGCCGTCATTTACCGTAAGCTTAATTTCGGCAGACAGTAAAGAGCACACCGTCAAAATAGACAAGCCTGAAGATGAAAGTTTGAATTTGGTTTTTAAAGATAACGAAAAAATCAGAACTTGCCGAAATAACTGCATTTTCTGTTTCGTCGACCAAATGGGCGAGGGTATGCGCAAAAGCCTCTACGTTAAGGACGACGACTATACAATGAGTTTTATGTGCGGCAATTTCGTAACGCTTACAAACGTGAGCGACGAAGAGCTTGAAAGAATTATAAGGCTGCATTTATCACCGCTTTATATATCCGTTCACACTATGGACGGAGAGCTACGCCGCAAGCTCATGGGGAATCGTTTTGCGGATAAAATAAGCGAGCAGTTAAAAAAACTCACCGATGCAAAAATCACCGTCCACTGTCAGTGCGTTATAGTGCCCGGTTTGAACGACGGCAAAAACCTTGAATATACCGCGAGAAAGCTGTTTGAAATGTATCCTTATATAGCCGACGTCGCGGTTGTACCTACGGGGCTTACAAAGCACCGTGAAAATCTTACGGTGATACCCGATATTACCGCTGAGAGCGCCGCAGACATTCTTGATATGTGCGACAGGCTTAACGCTGAGTTCAGCGTGAACTTCTTGTTACCCGCCGATGAATATTTCGTGCGGAGCGGCAGAGACTTTAAGCCCGCAGAGTTTTACGGCGATTTTTCGCAGATTGAAAACGGCATTGGTATGACGAGCAAGTTCATATCCGAGTTTACCCAAAGCGTATATAAAATTGCTTTGAAAAAGCAAAAGCGAGTTGCAGTTGTAACGGGCGTCAGTGCGGAAAAGGTCGTTAACGATATGTGCGGGCTTGCAAACGCCAACGTTGAAAATCTACACGCTTTTGCCTTGCCTGTTGAAAATAAGTTTTTCGGTTCAACGGTAACGTGTACAGGGCTTTTAACGGGCGGCGATATTGTAAACGCTTTAAAGAGCAACTTCGATAAATTTGACGTTGCAGTAATTCCGTCGAATACGCTTAAAGAATTTGAGGACGTGTTTTTGGACGATATGACGGTTAAACAGCTTAAAAAGCTTTTAAAAGGTAAAAAAATAGTAATAAATAAAAAGCAGGACGAACTTTTCGACTGTATGGTCGGGTGTTAAATGGCAACGGGCAAACAATATATCAGTTATCTTTCCGAGCAGTTAAGCTCGCTGGACGGCATAGTATTCCGTCCAATGATGGGAGAGTATTTATTATATTTCAGGGGCAGACTTGCAGGCGGAGTTTACGACGAAAGACTTTTGATTAAACCCGTGCCGTCCGCAAGAGAGTATATCCCGTCCGCTGAAGACGCAATTCCTTACGATGGCGCAAAGCCAATGCTTTTGGTGGATAATACCGACGATAAGGAATTCCTTTGCGGGTTGTTTATAGCAATTTATAACGACCTGCCCGAACCTAAAACAAAAAAGAAGAACGGATAAAATTATGGCGAACCCGCTTATAGCAATCGTCGGCAGACCGAACGTAGGGAAAAGTACGTTTTTTAACAAAATAGCCGGCAGAAAAATTTCAATAACGGAGGACAGACCGGGTGTCACGCGCGACAGGCTTTACGCCGATTCCGAGTGGCGCGGCAAGGCGTTCTCTATGGTCGATACCGGAGGCATTGAAATGCGTTCGGAAGACGTCATGTGGAAGGAAATAAAAAAACAGGCGGAAGTTGCAATAGATACCGCGCAGGTCATTCTGTTTTTCGTTGACGGAAAAGAGGGTCTGACAACTTCCGATTACGACGTTGCAGATATGCTGCGCCGCAGTAAAAAGCCCGTCGTATTAGTCGTAAACAAAATCGACGAGTATTCCGAGGAAAAGATTTTTGAGTTTTATTCTCTGGGACTCGGCGAGCCCTATCCCGTTTCAGCGGAGCACGGCACGGGACTTGGCGACGTTCTGGACGAAGCGGTAAGCTGGTTTGAAAAGGTGGAAATAACTGAGGACGACAGCATAAAGATTGCGGTTGTCGGAAAGCCAAATGCGGGCAAATCCAGCCTTGTAAACAGATTGCTGGGGTTTGAACGCTCGATAGTTACAGATATCGCGGGGACTACGCGCGACGCAATCGATACGAAGTTCACTTATAACGACAAAAATTATACTATAATTGACACTGCGGGAATACGCAAAAAAAGCAAGGTCGAGGACGACGTTGAATACTATTCGGTTATGCGTGCCTTTGACGCCGTACGCCGCGCCGACGTGTGCTTGCTGGTTGTTGACAGCGAGGACGGATTAACCGAACAGGACACGAAAATTATCGGCTACGTTCACGAGGCGGGTAAGCCGTCGGTTATAGTAATGAATAAGTGGGACTTGATTGAAAAGGATACCAACACCATAAACAAGTTCGAAGATAAGCTTAAAGAGGACTTGAAGTTTATGGATTACTTTAAATCCATTTATGTTTCGGCAAAGACAGGTCAGCGCACGGAAAAAATTCTTTCACTCGTTGACGAGGTTTACGCACATTCGCTTTACAGAATACCGACCGGTATACTCAACGACGTTATTTCAGACGCGGTGCGCGCGAATGAACCGCCGTCATACAACGGCAGACGGCTGAAAGTTTATTATTCGTCGCAGGTTTCGGTAGCTCCGCCCACAATCGCGCTTTTCGTAAACAGCGTTGATTTGTTGCATTTTTCATATCAGAGATTTTTGGAAAATACTTTGCGCAAGTCCTTTGATTTTTCGGGTACGCCAATAAAAATTCTGACCAGAGAGAAGAGCGATTAATGAAAGATTTTATTGTTTCCGAAAACTGGTACTGGTTTTTGATTGCGGCAATAGTTTGCTATTTTATCGGGTGCTTCAATTTCGCGGTGCTTATATCCCATATCAAAAAAAAGGATATCCGCGACGTCGGCAGCGGCAACCCCGGCACTATGAATATGACGCGTTCATTCGGGCTTAAAGTGGGCGCCGTCAACTTTATCTGCGATTTGTTAAAGGGCGGTTTGCCTGCACTCGCTGGCTGGCTGCTTTTCAGGGGCTATGTTTTTGCAGGAACACAGATTGCGGTGTCGGATTTTACGCGTTATTTTTTCGGCGTGTTCGTAATAATCGGTCATATATTCCCCGTAACGATGAAGTTCAGGGGAGGCAAGGGAATAGCTTCTACTATGGGGCTTTTTACATTTGCTATTCCTTGTGAAAGCTGGTGGTATTTCTTTATCGTCGGCGCAATACTGTTGGGTGTTTTACTATATATTAT
>JAIEAS010000057.1 GCA_029071285.1 Clostridia bacterium | reverse complement strand
CTTACGATACCAGGGGCGTATTTCTACACCCCCTTCGGGCTGGTCCGTTTTCGCTCGCCACTACTCGCGGAATCGTTTTTACTTTCTTTTCCTCCGGGTACTAAGATGTTTCAGTTCCCCGGGTTCCCCTCACATACCTATTGATTCAGTATATGATAACTAACCTTTCAGCTAGCTGAGTTCCCTCATTCGGATATCTGCGGGTCGCAGGATATTTGCTCCTCTCCGCAGCTTTTCGCAGCTTGTCACGTCCTTCTTCGGCGCCATGTACCAAGGCATCCTCCGTATGCTCTTTGTAGCTTGATCTTTTCTCTCTCTCAATAACATAAGTTATCTGAAAGTCTTTCAAATCCTAATTCTTACAAAAATTACACTCTTAACTCGACTAATATAGCTCAGTTACTTTTGGCTTTTCCTTTCGAAATTGTCTAAGCACTTCGTATTAACCTTTTATATTAATCTTATTGCCTTTTTTGTACTTTTACTTTCTTTCTCTTTCTTTCCTATGCAGTTGTCAGGCTCCGCTTCGCTTCGCCTGCGGTACGTCAGACTTCGATTTACCGTTAGTCCAAATACAACAGGCTGCGTTTAACCGGCAAAAGTCGGTTTTTGTTTTTCAAAAGAAAAACACGCTGTCAATTTGACAGCCTATATATAGTATCAAAGGATACAAGATATGTCAAGCGTTTTTTAAAAAATATTTTAATTTTTTTCATAAAAAAACGGCGGGGCGAACCCTGCCGTAATTCATATATTATATAATATTTTTAATCTGTCCGATTATCTGCGCGGCGTCCTGTCCTTCGGTTTCAACCAGAACCGCGCCGAGGTAGCCGAGCTTTTTTAAATCCGCAACAACCTCTTCGCAATCCGCGCCGCCGTCAAGACGGACTTCGGCGAGATGCGCGCCCATTTCGGTAAGATACATTTGATAAGGATAGCACGATTTTTTCGCCTTCGCCAGATTAAAAACCGCCGCGACCGATTGACACCGCTCTTTCAGCTCCTTAAAAATCCACGGCCGGCAGCACAGCCCCGACGGGTCGTTTTCAAGGCAGAGAGTTACGCCGTACCTCTGGCAGAACTCGGAAATTTCCCGCACCCTTTCGGCAATTTTATCGTAATCCGCATTTTGCGGCGCACCGTGCAAAATATAGTATTTTGCGCCGAACAGCTGCGCCGAGCGCAGCACCTGATCGAGCCAGTAAAAGCCGTCGCCGCGAACCCTTCTGTTTTCGGCGAAAAGCTGCGCCTCGAAGTTGTGCGGGGCAACGCTCACCGAATTTACGCCGACGCCGTCCAGCCTTTCGGCGTATTTTTTTGCAAACTCGGGGCGGTACTCGTAAAAGGTGCGGAGGTCGATTCCGCAGATTTCCGCGCCCTGCTCGCCGACTCTTGAAAGCGCGTCCTCGGTTTCGCAGTTTATGCTTTTAGTGCAAATGCCTGTCTTCATATTTACATTGTATCATAGACTGTTCCGAAAATCAATCCTTACTTTCAAGCTTGTCCAAAAGCTTGTTGCCCGCGGCGGAAAGCCTGGGGTAGCACTTATCGATAACAAGCCTTACGAGCCTGCCGATAGAATGTTTATACACCGCCGCAAGCGCAATCGAAACTATGAATGTTACGACAACCAGCAGCACGCACCAGCCGACGAGATATTTGTAAGAAAAGTTTTCATAAATCCATTGGAAAATCTTCGGGCGGATATAATCGCGGAAAAGCTTGTTTTCGTGAATCATATACACGGGCAGGGTCAGCGACGATATATAGCAGTACAGTCTTCCGCCCTTCAGCTTTTCGGGGTTTATTTTATTGAACAGCGCGAAGGACGAAATTGCCATTCCTATAATAAAGGGATTGTTTATCTCGTTCCAGTGAATCATTTTGTCGGCAAAGAACCCGATATTCAGACCTAAAAACTCGGTCGCAACCATCAACGCACCGAAGCCAAGAATACTGCCCGCAAGAATAATTGCTTGCAATTTTGCGTTGTTTAAAAAGTTCTGCATATGCAGTTTTACGTAACCCGTGAAAAAGTACAGGCAGATGAACCCGACCAGATGGGTATAATAGAACATATTCAGAAGCTCGCCGCCGACGAACTCCATAACGCAGTAAAGCACGAAAAGGAAAATATTGAATAACAGCAGGTACCTTTTGCTTGTGCCGTGAATTATCTTGTTAAGAAGGGGATGCACCGCGTAAAGTATGAGGTAGCAGCCGATAAACCAGTTAAAGCGCGAAGTTATGGGGATAAACTGCAGCGCGATTTCACCGCCCGAAAGTTTATATCCGCCGGCAAGGAACCCGCACAGAAATATTACCGAAATTATAAAAGCGTCGAAAATTATGTAGAGGATTTTTCTGCCCTTGACGGCTGTGCTGTCCACGAGGAAATACGCCGAGCAGAATATAAAGATTGCGTTGCCTATCTGCCCGAAGTATTTGAAGCAGCTGAGCATTGCAATCTGAAAGTCGTTAGACGCCAGATCGATATTTACGAAAGAATCCGCCGACTCGTCGCCGTAGGTCGGAAGACAGTGCGAAAATATGATGAGTATCAACGCGATTATTTTTAAAAGTTCGATATTTGAAAGACGGACTTTTGTTTTGGTTTCCATTTCAGTTCCTTTGAGTTTTATTTACTCCGATTATAACGCCTGCACCCCGTTCAAGTCAAGCAAACTTTAAACCGCCCGAACGGTTGAAAAAAACCGCGCGCGGTGGTATAATTTTTTTAAGGAGAAACTTTATGGGACACCAAAACAGAAAATCGGGCGTCGAGCTTATTAAAATTTTGTCGGTAGTGCTTATTGCCTTGTGCCACGCCGTGCCCGAAAACCCGTTTACGCTTGCAAACGGTTTAACTTATATTGACGGAACGGCAACCGACGTTCCGCAGTTTATCGCCGTAAGCTTTATAGGCGGCGCGGGGCTTATCGGCGACGTTATTTTTATAGTCTGCTCGTCGTGGTTCCTCTTGGACAGCAAAAAAATAAGCGTAAGTAAAATAGCGACTATGATTTTGAACGTGCTTATAATTTCGCTTATATTTATGTCGGTTATCCTTGCCCTCGGCTATAAGCTTACGCCTATGACGATAGTTAAACAGGTTTTCCCGACCATTTTCCAGAACAACTGGTTTATAAGCTATTACATAGTTTTTTATCTTTTGCACCCGCTGTTTAATCTTATTATCGAAAAGCTTGATAAGCTCACCCTCGGCATAGCCGCGGCACTTCTGTTTTTCCATTGCAGCATACTGCTGTACGCGCTGGGCGCGGCTCCCTCCACCAACAAATTTCTGTGCTTCGTAAATATCTACTTCGTGGTGGCGTACTTCAAAAAATACGGTCAGAAGGCGTGCGCTTCCAAAAAGCTGAACGTTATTCTGTGCATATCCTCCGCCGTGCTTTATATCGCTTTAAGATTGCTTTTAAACTACCTCGGGCTGAAAATAGATTATCTTCACGACAGAATGCTGGGCTACGTACATATTCACTGCCCTCTGCTTATCGTATTTTCGCTGTCCCTCTTCAACCTCGCAAACGCAAGCACTTGGCACAACAAGACGGTGAATTACCTGTCGTCGCTGTCGCTGCTGATTTACATAATCCACCACAACAACCTTTTCGCCGAATACATTCAGCCGATGTGGTACCCCTTCTTTTTGGAGGCGGTCGGCGAAAATTACTTCGTATTGAGCGTTTTAACCCTCGGCGTGATTTATTTTGTCGGCAGCGTAATTCTCGCTTCCGCGTACAGATTCAGTATTGAAATTTTGGTTAAAAAGCTGAGCGGTAAAATCGAGCTCGGCGTTATGAAAATAATCGATAAAATCAAAAAGTCCCGCAACCGCGGGCAACAAATAACGTTATAAAAACGCTTGAAAAATTAACTCAACCGTGATATACTTTGAGTTGCCAAACAACTCAATATTTTAGTGCGTTATTATTCTATCATTAGCACAAACTAACAGGGCATATAGTACCCTGCTCTTGTGTTAGTGATAAATAGCGCACAAAAAGAGTTGTTTGGCGACGTTAGGGTGCATATGCGGGCGACCTTGACGGTCGCCCTTATTTTTTGCCCGCGGAAAATAAAAAATCTTTTCTACGGAGGTAAAAAATGAAAAGAAAACTTATTGCAACCCTTTTAGCCCTGGCAACGATATGCTGTTGCCTATTTAGCTTAACAGCTTGTAACCCAACTGTTGACGGAGTAAAATTGAAGGAAATCGGTGGAAAATATGCTGTTTGCGGTTTTAACGACAAAAATATTGCCGAAATAGTAATTCCTTCGTCATATAAAGGTAAACCGGTTACGTCAACAGAACAAGGTGCTTTTGATTTATTAAAAGGCGGGATTATGAGC
>JAIEAS010000056.1 GCA_029071285.1 Clostridia bacterium | reverse complement strand
ATTCAAACGACGGCGCTTACGCGCTGATTGCCGAGGGGGACACTGACGGCGTGTTCCAGCTTGAAGCCGGCGGAATGAAGAGGTTTATGAAGAACCTTAAACCCGACTGCCTCGAAGACCTTATCGCGGGCGTTTCACTTTATCGTCCCGGTCCTATGAAGTTTATCGATTCTTTCTGTAAGAGAAAACACGGGCAAGAAGCTATTTCGTACGACTGTCCTCAGGAAGAAAAAATTCTTAAAGTCACGTACGGCATACCCGTTTATCAGGAACAGGTAATGCAGATATTTCAGGATTTAGCCGGATATTCGCTCGGCGAAGCGGATTTGGTGCGCCGCGCTATGGGTAAAAAAGATAAAAAGACCCTTATGGCACAAAAGGAAAAGTTTATAAACGGCGGTGTAAGCACCACGAACGGCAAGGAAATTACGGGCTGCGTACATAACGGCATAAACGCAGACGTGGCAAACAAAATCTTCGGCGATATGGAAGGCTTTGCGTCGTATGCGTTTAACAAGTCGCACGCGGCGGCGTATGCCGTTCTCGCGTATCAGACGGCTTGGCTCAAAAAATATTACTGTAAAGAGTTTATTTGCGCATTGCTGAACAACCGTCTTAATAAGATAGACGAAATTACGAAGTACGTAATTTATCTGAAAGAAAAGGGATATAAGGTTTATCCGCCCGATATAAATAAGAGTAAGACAGTATTTGCAGTTGAAAATAACGGCGTTCGTTTCGGCCTTTCCGCTTTGAAGGGCGCTGGACAGGCAGTAGTTGATTCCATAATCGAAGAGCGCAATAAAAACGGCGAGTTTAAAGATTTCCCCGACTTTATTTCACGTACTATAAACTGGCTCAATTCCCGCCTTGTGGAGGGCTTGATATTTGCCGGTGCTTTTGACGAAATGGGGGTAAAGCGTTCGCAGCTGGCTCTTGTTTACGAACAGCTTTGTTCGCGTGCAAAGGCAATAAGCAAACAGCGCGACAGCGCACAAATGAGCCTCTTCGGAAACCTTATAGAAGAAGAAAAATTGGAAGTTGTTTATCCCGACGTTCCCGAATACGAGCTCAATGAAAAGCTGTCAAAGGAAAAGCAGGTGCTCGGCGTATACGTCAGCGGGCACCCGTTTGAAAAATATATGAACGCGTTCCCTGACTGTACGTTCGATTGCTCGTATTTGGAAGATTACGTAGAAGACGAGGACGGAAACCGCAGTTTTAACCGCATTCAGGACGGTATGCGTATTACTATGTCAGGCATAATATCCTCTTACAGGCGTACTACAACCAAGAGAACAGGCACTTATATGGCGTTTTTGACTGTCGAAGACGTTTACGGCTCGCTCGAATGCGTATGTTTCCCCTCAGCTTACGAAAAGTGCAAGGCGGATATTGCATTGGATAAAATTGTCATAGTAAAAGGCAAATTGGACGTTGACGACGAAAAAGGCGTTTCGCTTATAGTAGACAGTCTTACTGCCGTAGAAGACGAACGGCTTGCCGAAGCAGGAGCGCAACAGTCGGCTAAAGAACAATCGGTGCTTTGGCTGAACGCGGGCAAACTTGACGACGAGGCTTTTAACGATATCGTCAGTATGCTCAGCAACTACGAGGGCACTACTTTGTGCAAGATTGTGCGCGGTGATAAGAAATATAAAGTCGACGGTGTAAATTATTGCCGTGGACTGTTGGCGGAGCTGTCGGTTTATTTAAATAACGAGGATATAAAGTACGTAGATAAAACTTGAACAAAGTTTTAAAAATTGTTGTATTTTTAAAAACGTTCTGCTATAATTGACATTGGAAATGATGAAATAGGTTCATAGTGACTAAGGGGCAGTATATGAACGGCGCAATCAAGCGGAGGATTTTATGAAAAGAATAGGCTTGCTTACCAGCGGCGGCGACGCTCCCGGAATGAACGCATGTATCAGAGCGGTCGTTCGTACGGCTCTTTACTACGGTATGGAGGTGTACGGCATCGAGCGCGGCTATCAGGGACTTATCGATGATGAAATGGTTTCTATGGAAATGCGTTCGGTTTCGGATATCGTTCAAAGAGGCGGTACCAAATTGCGTACCGCAAGATGCCTTGAAATGCTCACCAAAGCAGGACAGAAAAAGGCTGTTAAAACTTTGGAGGCAAGGGGCATTGAAGGTCTTGTCGTAATAGGCGGTGACGGTTCGTTCCGCGGTGCGAAATGTCTTTCCGAAGAATACGGTATACCTACGATAGGTATCCCCGGCACAATCGACAACGATCTTGAATATACTGACTATACCCTTGGTTTTGATACGGCGGTAAATACTTGTATCGACGTAATAAATAAACTGCGCGACACTATGACTTCGCATGAAAGAATTTCCGTGGTTGAAGTTATGGGCAGACGCTGCGGCGATATAGCTTTATATGCGGGTATTGCGAGCGGTGCGGAAATTATCGTAGTTCCCGAAGTTGTGTTTGATTTAGACGACGTCGTTATGCGTATAAACCGTTCGCGCGCAAACGGTAAACACTCTAATATAGTGGTGGTTGCCGAGGGTGTGTGCACGGCTGACGAGTTTGCAAAGCAGTTGCAGTCCGTGACAACTTATTCTGTACGTCCTACAACTATAGGACACATACAGCGCGGCGGTTCGCCTTCTATGGCTGACAGAATGCTTGCGGCGCAGTTCGGAAACAAAGCCGTTCGCCTTTTGAAAGAAGGAATAGGCAACAGAGTGGTTGGAATACACAAAAACGAAATCATCGATATGGATATAATTGAAGCCGTAAGTATGAAGAAAAAATTCAACTACGAGCTGTATGAAACTTTGCAAATGATTTCAATGTAAAATATTAAAAACCGCTTTGCAATAAGCGGTTTTTTTATGTAATAAGGCGATTTAAGGATTGAATTTATGATATTGACCGTTTGTCCGAGTCCGTGCATTGACGTAAACATGGAGGTCGATACCTTGAGTATCGGCAGACCCAACAAGATTATAAGCAAAAGCACGTTTTATACGGGCAAAGCCATTAACGTGGCAATTGGGCTTGCAAGACTGGAGGCACGAGTCTTTGCAACCGGTTTTATGTATGAGGAAAACAGCCGTCAGTTTGAACACGAGCTTCACCGTGAAGGCGTGCCTTACAAATTTGTTTGGAATAAGGGCAGAGTACGAGAAAATTATAAAATTATTGACCATAAATCGATGTTGACAGAGGTTAACGACGTAAGTTCTGAAGTTCCCGAAGAAAAGCAGAAAGAGTTAATGAGGCTTATTGCCGAGCATGGTCAAGAGAGCGAGGCCATTGTAGTATCCGGCGGATTAGCAAAAGGAATGACCGCTGACTTTTATTTTAAGGTATTAAATGCGGTGCCTTCTTCGGTATGCAAAATTGTTGACAGCGAGGGCGAAAGGTTGTTACAGGCTCTAAAATGCGGCGCGGACCTCGTAAAACCAAATTTAGCTGAGTTGGAAAATACGCTACAGCGCAAGATATCAGGCAAAGAAGATATGCTGAAAGCTTGCCGCGAAATTTTGGATAAAGGTGCAAAATATGTTCTTTTATCGTTAGGCAAGCAAGGCGCGGTTATAACGGACGGCAATAAGAGTTATCACTGCAAATCCGTAAACGTTGCTATGAATTCAACGATCGGTGCGGGTGACGGAATGGTGGCGGCGGCGGCCAACGCGCTCATACAGTGCGGTTCTATGCAGGATATTCTGCGTTGCGGCGTTGCGGGCGGTACGGCCGCGGTTACAACGCCTGATTGCATATCGTTTACAAATGAAAAATATAAGGAAATACTTTCCTCTTTAACAGTTGAAGAAATTTAGCTATATTACTTGAATTTTTCAGATTGTTGTTGTATAATTAGTTGGAATTAAATCGGGAGTAAAATCTATGTGGGATAATAACGCACCTTTGCAGTTGCTTAAAACAATGCCCAGCAAGCTTAATCAGGATCACCTTGAAAAGATTCAGTTGCTTATAGATGCTGATAAATATAAAAACAGTATTATAAGCGGCTTTGATCTCTGCGGGATTTTTGCGCCCTTTTGCCGCGGATGCGACAGAACGAGCATTTATCCCTGCGCAGTTTCATATATAAGAATGTTGCAGTCGGAGGGTATGAATATAGAAATCGACGCTTCGCCGTCTTTTTATTTCATGCCTCAGCCCTATAAGCCTGTTATCGATATTCCTCAGACAAAGCCCCGCGCTAATGCTAGAACCGTTAATGCCAATAACCCTGTTTACGAGCAGCGTCCTGTAAGAAAGCCTGTCGAGAGAAAATACGTCGAACACAGGCCGCGAGTACCTAAAGAAGTTAAGAATGAAATCGCGGTGACCGAAGTTGAATCTCAGGTGCGTCCCGTACAACATGTTTATACAGAAGAAAAGGTTGTGGAGCCCGTTGTTGAAGGAAAAGAGGAAATCAAGCTGGAAATTCCCGTTACTGAACATATTTCTGTTGAAGTTTCTCCCGAATATGTTGCTCCTAAAGCGGTAGAAGCATCTGTTCCGAAGAATTCCGAGGCAGTTGCTTCTAAAAAGCCTGAAAGAGTGGAAAGCTTTGAGGAAAAACCTCTTGAAGAAAAAAGATTCCGTATTGCGGTTGCAAGAAGAAAACTTAATTTTTAAAATAAGCATTTTATTCGGCTGTGTGAATTG
>JAIEAS010000055.1 GCA_029071285.1 Clostridia bacterium | reverse complement strand
ATTTTGCAGCATATAATATAATAAAAACGCTAAAAAACGCCCCCAAAACCCGTTTTTGAAGGGTTTTTGGAATTTCCAAAAAAGTGTACTTTTTTGGAATTTTTTTTATTTTTCTTTGATTTTTTGGAAAAAAGCACTTAAAAAACGGCATAAAAAAGTAAGGACTCCTCAGCCGAAGCCGAGGAATCCTCACATGAAGAAGAATGATTTGGGCGAAATTAAATGAGATACTCCAAAAGGAGCTTGTCCGCAACGAGAGCGATAAACTCGCTGTTAGTGGGACGTTCGTTACCTATGTACACTTTTGCGCCGAAGATTGAAGAAATTGCGTCCGTTCTGCCGCGGTTCCATGCAACTTCTATTGCGTGGCGAATTGCGCGCTCTACTTTGCTGGCGGAAGTTTCAAACTTTTTACCGATTTGCGGGTAAAGTTCTTTGGTAACCTTGTTTATAATAGCGGGGTCTTCCACCGCCATTTTAATTCCTTCACGCAGATACTGATAACCTTTTATATGCGGCGGTATGCCTATGGTTATAAATATGTTACTGATTTTTTCGTCAAGCGAATTGGTTTTACGCTTGTCCCTGACTTCGGTCGTAACCTTATAATCAACCGCACGGTCGGACAGAATATCGCTTATTCTTTCGGCAACGTTCTGAGGGGTTACGGGTTTGATAAAATAGTAAACCGCGCCGTGATTTATTGCAAGGTTAACTATCTTGTCGTTATCGAACTCGGAAACCACGATTGAAACGCAATCGGGAAAAGTTGCCTTGATATGGTCAAGAAGTTTTATGCCGTCTACGCCTTTAAGCATAGGGTCGATAATAGCAACGTCGGGCTTTGCCGTTTTAAGGGTTTCCAATGCGGCGTCGCCCGACTGAGCAGCAGCGCACACGCTGAATTTTTCAGAGTTGTCAAAATAATTTTTCAGATCGTTGAAATAATTTTCGTTGCGTTCAAAAATTGCAACATTTGCTTTTTTCATGCCTTCACCTCACTCCACCTGCAAAATACCGATTATTTTGCGGAGCAATCAAATTGTAGGTGTATTATAACGC
>JAIEAS010000054.1 GCA_029071285.1 Clostridia bacterium | reverse complement strand
ACAACCTTTTCCCCGACGCGGAAAAGCACTTGACAGACTTTTACACGGTAATAAAAGCCGCCGCGGATAAGTTCGGAGGCAGGTAGCTCGCTTCCGAGCACGCCGTGTACGCAATGCTGAAAAACGACTGCACCGCGTATAAAATACTTAAGTCGTGCGGCGTGGACGAAGAGCTTTACGAGCGGTATTTTGAAAGGTCGATAGATACAAATTCAAATATCGAGGGCTACACGCCGAGGATGAAATTTATCTTAAAGCGCGCGGGGGAAATTGCGGACGACACCGACGGCGCGGGCGCGTTCGTGGGCACCGAGCATTTACTTGTTGCAATACTTGCAAACGAAGAATGCCTTGCTATGCGCATTTTAAAGGCGATGGGCGCGGATATTAAAAAAATTGCCGCAACCCTTGAAAAGGTGCTGCAAATCAGAGAATAAAGGGAGGATATACTATGATTTTCGTTACGGGCGATACGCACGGATTACAGGATTTTAATAAATTACATATTTTTGCGGGACAGCATCCCGAGCTTACCAAAGAAGACTATGTTATAATAGCGGGCGATTTCGGCGGGGTGTGGGACAGCCGAACGCTTGCCGCGGATTTAAAGCACTACACGGAATTGCCGTTCACCGTTCTTTTCGTGGACGGCAACCACGAAAATTTCGATTTGCTGAATACCTTTCCCGTTGAGGAGTGGCACGGCGGCAAGGTGCAGAAAATCAAACCCGATATTATCCATTTAATGCGCGGACAGATTTTCGAAATAGAGGGCAAGACTTTTTTCACCTTCGGCGGCGCGACAAGCGTCGACAGATTTATGCGGCGCGAGGGTATAAGCTGGTGGAAACAAGAGCTGCCGACTTTTGAAGAGCTTGACGAGGGCGTTGCAAATTTAAAAAAGCGTAACGGCAGGGTTGACTACGTAATCACCCATTCGTGCAGCGAACGCGCGCTCAATTATCCCGCGATAAAAAATTCCGCTTCGCTTAAACTGAACTGCCCCGAAAGTCAGATGCTGTCTTATATAGAAGACAACGCCGAGTTTAAACACTGGTACTTCGGGCATTTCCATATCGACGCAAAGCTCGGCGATAAATACACCGCGCTTATGCACGAAATCAAGCAAATCGTATAAAGAAGATAAAAGCAAGAAAACCCTTTCGGCTTTCTTGCTTTTGTATTGTTATTCGGTTATAATATTTTTACGACAAATGGTAATTCGGCGGAAAAAGGCTATTATGGAAACAGGAAAATTGAAAATCGAATATAAGCAGGATAACAACGTAATACAAATCTATAATTCAGCTAAGGTCTGTTCTCTTGTGATAAACGGTAAAATTGCAGACGAGTACAGAGGGGTTGTTGCTTCTCGTTTTAAGTTAAAAGGAACGATTGAAAAAGAAAATAAAGCAGTTCAGATTGTAGCCGAAATGGGATATTTTTATATGCGGCTGTATTATGACGGGATACTCGTTTCCAAAAAGTTTATGGCTTTCGGTTAAATAATGATTTATATAAGGA
>JAIEAS010000053.1 GCA_029071285.1 Clostridia bacterium | reverse complement strand
TTCATAGGCTTGTCGCATACTCCCGAAAGGTGCAAATCACAGATTGAAAATATTTTCATAGTTTTATTTTATCACTTTCTGAATTTTTTTTAAAGCATTTTTATATGCAAATTTTACGGTCAAAACTGGCGTATTTGCCCCAAAAACCGCTATTTATGTCTGACATAGTACTGTTTTAACCGCTAAAAACCGATAAAATGCAGCAAAAAACGGCGGAACCGTACAGGTTCCGCCGAACGTTTTTAATTTGTTACTGCTTCGAACAGGTCTTGCCTTGAGGGTAAAGAGGAAGCTCGAAGAAGCCTGTGCAGACCTCCTGCGTATACTCCTGTGCGGGCGGTATTGCGCAGTAGCCGTAGCTGGGCACGAGAATTTCCACGTCGATTGCGACCTTTAAAATTACCGTAATGCAAGCGTTGACGCTGAAGGTATTCGTATCGGAATTGAAGGTTCCTTCGGCACAGACAGCGCTTACCTCGCTGGTTACTTTATAGGGCATAATCGAAGGCGCGGGGACAAACAGAAGAACGTCCTGCGACACGCTTATCGTTGCCTGGGCAGAGCCCTCCACTCCGTTCGCATCGGTGTAAAGCACCTCAACGGGAATGCCTACGGTTGCCTGAACTCTTGCGCAGCCGGGTTTATCTGCAAGCCTATCGACATTAAGACCGGTAATAGTGCCGGTAGAGCCCGTTGACCTTGCGCTTATAAAAGTCAAGGGGTATGTAGGGTCGGCGGGAACCGGATCGGTAAGTGTTAAGGTATAATTTTCTATCTGAATCTGTTTGATGCAGGCATCGAAAATCTTCTGCGCCTGTATGCACACCTTTTCACACATTCCGGTCAGGGGATTGCCGCTTATAGTGCCGGGACATTTATCCGATTGAAAATTGGAAAAAAATGACATTTTGACCTCCGTTAGTTTTTATGTTTTATAGTACATTATATGCCACGCGGGTTTTTACACGGCACAAATAATTTGCAGGTTGGATAAACGGGTTTAAATCCGTTTGTTTTTTTAAGTTCCTCTTCGTCCGCTCCGAATTTTAAGGCGATAGTGCGGTAAGTGTCACCCACCTGCGCGGAATATCTTTCGAAATTACCCGACGCAACCTCTATAATTCTGCCCGCGAACACGGCGCCTTGTACGGGGGTTTTAAGCTCGCTTTCCAACTCTTCTGCGCTCTGTCCCCGCTTCACTCTGAAATATTTGCTTCTGTCCGTAACGAGCGTAAACATTTGATATATTATACGTATTAATAGGACAAAATGTTCATAATCGCGTGATAAAATTTGTAGAATAATGTTGATGAAACAGAACATTTACAAATCCGCAGCCATGGTTACGGTGTTTTCTACGATAGAAAAGATGATAAGCTTTTTTTACAGAATAGTTTTATCCCGTATTATCGGCGCGGAAGGGCTTGGTATATACCAGATTTGCCTTTCAGTTTTTGCGGTTTTCCTTACGGTGGCTTCGAGCGGAGTGCCCGTAACCGTTTCACGCCTTATAGCAAAAAGCAATGCAAGCGGCGACGTTAAAAGCAACCACGCCGCAGTAACTGCGGGCGTAGTTGCAACCCTTATGATAACCGTGCCCCTTGCGATACTGCTGTTTTTCGGAAAAAATCTGTTCGGCTTTCTGTTTTCAGACGACAGAAGCACGGATATTTTCTTAATTCTTATTCCGGGGCTCATCCTCACTTCCATTTACGCCGTAATGCGCGGCTCGTTCTGGGGCAATAAACAGTTTTTGGCATACAGCATAATAGAGCTTTTAGAGGACGCCCTGATGGTAATTTTAGGCTGCGTGCTCGTTTACGGAATTACCGACCCTATGCTCGGCGCAAAACGCGCGACCATCGCTGTTTTGGTTTCGTACGTATTTTCGTTTATAGTTTCACTCTTCTGGTACTTCAAAAAGGGCGGAAGGTTCGTAAACCCGAAAAAACAGTTAAAGCCCCTCTTCTCCTCGTCCCTTCCCATTACGGCAATGCGCACCTCCACTTCCGTTCTGAACTCGGCGGTTGCGGTGCTTTTGCCTATGCTGCTTATGAAAACCTACGGACTCACAAACTCGGAAGCGATAAGTCTTTACGGCGTGGCAATCGGTATGAGCGTGCCGATTCTCTTTATACCCGCCTCGCTGATAGGCTCGATTTCGGTCGTGGTCGCACCCGAGCTTTCAGAAAATTTCTATAAAAACAGAACAGATTTGGTGAAATTCGACGTTGAAAAGTCGGTAAATGCGGCTATTTTTATCGCAACGATACTGATTCCAGTGCTTTTCGTGTGCGGCGACGAGATAGGCGCGATTCTCTACGCAAACGAAATGAGCGGTGAAATCGTTCGCAACTGCTCGTTCATTCTTCTGCCGATGTGCCTTGCAATGATTACGACCACCGTTTTAAACTCTATGAACTGCGAAAAGCGCACCCTCGTTTACTTTATCATAGGCGCGGTAGCAATGCTTGTTAGTATTCTGACCCTAACCAAATTCGTCGGAGTTTACTCCTATCTTATAGGGCTTGCGCTGAGTTATATAATCTGCTCGGTAATGAACCTCAGACTGCTGAAAAAGAAGTGCCGCGATATTAAATTCGTAAAATACACGTTAAAATCATTAGGTGTTATTTTGCTCACCTGCGCATTCGGCACACTTCTTGACGGAATAGTCAGCCGCTTCGTTGCTCCTATCTGGCAGATGGTAATATGCGTGCCCGCCTGCCTGCTGTTCACCGCGGCGTTCCTGTACTGCCTGAAAATGTTTACTTTCAAACCCCTAAAACGCCTTGTTTCGCGCAGCTGAGCGGGCATCGAGCAATAATTTTACGGCGAAAACGACCAAAAACGCGCCGAAAAGCTTTTTGAGCACGTCGGACGGAAGCAAAGCCGCGAGAAAACCCGCGCCGACCGACAGCAGCAGAGCGGGAATTACTATGCTTAAAAGCCCGTCGGTTTTCAAAAGTCCGTTTTCCTTGTGAATTTTTAAGGTAAAAAGCGCCATAGGCAAAAACGCGATAAGGTTTGTAGCCTGCGCCACGTGCTGTTCCACACCGAAAAGCACCGTTAAAGCGGGAATTAAAATCGTGCCGCCGCCCATTCCCATTCCGCCTATTACGCCCGAAAAAAAGCCCTCAAGCATAAAGAGAATAAAACTCACGGCAACAGCATCCTTACGCCTGCGATAAACATCAGGGCGATAAAAATATAATTTAAAATCCCCTTGGGGCATTTTGTAAGCGCAAAGGCTCCGACAAGTCCGCCCGCAACCGTACCGACGCTTGCGGGTATCCATACCTGCGGTTGGGCGTATCCGTTTATTACGTAAATCACCGCGCTTGCGGCGCAGATAGGCGCGATAATAAAAATTGCCGTGGCGTGCGCCTGCTTATCCTCGTAGCCGAGCATTCCGCGAAGCAGCGGCACGGCGACCATACCGCCTCCGCCGCCGAACAGACCGTTAATTGCGCCCGTAAATACCCCAGCAAGGGCGCGTTTGAAAAATTTACCTTTACCGAACATATGTAATTTTAAATTAGTATAGGCAAAACCGCAAAAATAATAAAAATTTTTAGCTGTACAAGCCTTATTTGCTTGATTATAATTTGCGATTATATTAAAATAATGTGGTACGATTATTTATTAAGGATAATGCAAATTATGGCAAAACATTACTCAAAGAAACGCAGACTGAAATACTTATTGGTTGCGCTTACCTGCACCGCTTCGTTCGCCCTTACGGGACTTGCGGCGGCGTGCAAAGATAATCCCGAGGAAACTCCCGACGATAAGAATACGTCAATCGAAGATACCCAGCTTCTTAAAAACGGCAACTTCGAGTTCTTTACCGAACCCACCGACGAAAAAGCCGTGTATCTTATAAACTCGCCCAGCAACTGGTCGAGCGGCGGCACTTCTTACACCAAATCGGGTATAATAGGCACCTCGGACAAGGCCTGGGGAAAATTTGAGGACGAAACCTTAAAAGACGCCCTTATTTATAACAACAGCCTTAAATCGGGTACGGACGAATATAAGGAAAACCATATCGACTACAACGGTATGAACTGGTACGACATCCCTTACGCCGACACCTACGCCGCTATTAAGGAAAACGATAAAAAGGACGACGACAAGAAGGACGAAGAATCTGGCGAGGAAACCAAAAATCCTTACGGACTTATAAGCAACCCCGGCACACACTATAACGTGCGCGAGGAAAACGGCAAGCTTATCGCCACGACCTGGGACGGCGACGTGCCCGTTTACGAAAACGAGGACGGCGACTACTTCCTTGACGAGGAATTCAAGCAGCCTATCTCCCACGTCCTTATGCTCCATAACTACGCAACCAGCCACGTAGGCACCAAGCAGTACTACACTTCTGTAAGCGTAGATTTGCCCGCAAACACCGCAGCGGAAATTTCCGTCTGGGTTAAAACCGCTAACCTCACCAGGCAGGGCGGCGAGGAAGTTTTGCAGGACAGGGGCGCGTATATCGGCGTAAGCCACACTATCGGCTCCACCTCTCTGGACGAGCTTAAAATCACCGATATCAATACCCAGAAATTAATAAAAGAGAACAAGACCGCAGGCGTGAACGGCTGGGTTCAGTACACCGTTTACGTAAACGCTTGCGACTTTGCTTCCACCACCGTTACCCTTAAAATGGGCTTCGGCGACGAATATAACGTTGAAGGCTACGCGTTCTTCGACGACGTGGAAGTTACAAAATACACCAACCTCGAAGAAAGCAGCTATAAGCAGGATGCCGTTAAGCAGGAAATCAGCGACAATAAAGCGACCTGGGAACTCACCAACGCCGAAAGCGAA
>JAIEAS010000052.1 GCA_029071285.1 Clostridia bacterium | reverse complement strand
CCTCCGATTGCCCCGCTTCCAAAAACGAGTAAAGATAAATGTCGTATTCGTAAATTTCATGCAAACCTTTGCAATAATAATACAACGATACTTTTCTGCCGCTATCCGTCGGCCAGAATAATCTTGTCGTTATAAACAGCAACTTTTTCATAATTAATTTTAAGTATTACCGAAGAATTCTTCCTCAAGCATAAGGCATAGGCAGTGATAAACGGGTAAGTGCAATTCCTGAATTTTGTATGTTTCCGTTTCGGGAACTTTAATTGCAACGTCCGCAAAAGAAGCAAGCTCGCCGCCCTTCGCGCCCGTAAGCCCCAAAACCTTCATCCCCATCGCTTTGGCTACTACTGCTGCGTTCATTACGTTTTTGGAATTACCAGAAGTAGATATGCCGAGAAAAACGTCGCCCTCTTTTCCGTAGCCGTACACTTGCTGGGCATAGGTCAATAACCCGCCGTTTTGCACGTCGTTTATAAACGCCGTATTCAAACCCTGATGGTCAGTTAAAGCTATCGCAGGCAACCCGCCCTGTAATTTATCGGCAAGCTCCGCGCCTCTCGTTCCGTCTATCTTTTTAAGCTTTTCGGCGAATTCCGCAGAACACTTACGCGGTAAAACGAAGCCTTTCATAAGTTCGCCGACGATATGCTCACTGTCCGCACAGCTCCCGCCGTTACCAGCAACCAAAAGCTTGTTACCGTTTTTAAAGCATTCGATAAGAATTTTATAGCTTTGTTCTATACTTTCTTTGCATGCGTCAAGACTTTGATATCTGTCTATCAGTTGGTTTAAATAATTCATATTCTCTCTCATTTACGAAAATATTTTATTGATACAATCCAAAAGAGATTTGCCGTTTATATCTGCATTTGCCGTATTGCCGACGCTTGCCGTACCGCAACCTGCGTTTTTACCGCATTCCGTATCGGCTTCTCTGTCGCCTATCATCCAGCTTTCGCTAAGATCTATATTGAAATCCTCGGCGGCTTTAAGCAGCATTCCCGCTTTGGGTTTACGGCACTCGCACTCGATTTTATATTCGGGGCGCTCGCCCTCGTAGCCCTTATGCGGATGATGGGGGCAGAAATAAATTCCGTCTAAATACGCCCCCTCGGAGCCCAGAAGAGTTTCCATTTTATTGTGAATCTCTTCAAGCTGTTCGAAGCTCAACTCACCCCGTGCGATAACGGGTTGATTGGAAACGACTATCGCAAGATATCCGCTGTCGTTAATCTTTTTTACCGCCTCCGCAACGCCTTAGAGCAACTCGAAATCGTTTATATCGGTAAGAAAACCTACGTACTTATTTATCGTGCCGTCCCTGTCGAGGAATACGGCTTTTTGCTTATGCGACAGATTCTTCGCTTTGACCTTACCGTTTTGTAAATCTTCGATAACGGAAAAATATCTGTCGGGCGTACCCATATCC
>JAIEAS010000051.1 GCA_029071285.1 Clostridia bacterium | reverse complement strand
AATATTTCCTACCATCATTGCCACTTCAATTCTGTTTTCCTAGCAAAGAATTTCAACACGCCTTTGAGAAATATTCCATTTTTCTGCCGCCTCTTTTGCGGAAATAAAGCTTGACATGCATACCTCTGTTTACAGAAAAATTATATTCTACATCTCGAATAAAAGCAAGTAAATTTTTGTTAAAACCAATCTGACGTTAAAAGCTAAATCCCCAGTATTTGTTTAAACTCGTTTTCGTCTATGATTTTTATGCCCAGCTTTTTGGCTTTGTCCAGCTTCGAGCCCGCCGCCTCGCCTGCGAGCACGAGGGTAGTTTTTGCGGTTACCGAGCTTTGGCACTCGCCGCCGTTGTCCTCTATAATCTTCTGCACCTCGCTGCGCTTAAAACTTTCGAGCGTGCCCGTAAGCACCACGAACTGCCCCGCAAATACGCCGCCCGAAGCTTTTTCTTTTTTAATAAAGGTAATACCCGCGTCCAGAAGCCGTTTAACTTCGGCGGAGTTTTCTTCGTCTTTGAACCAGTTTACGATAGCTTCCGCGGTGACGTCGCCGATATTTTCAAGTCCGGTAAGCTCCTCCGCCGAAGCTTTTGCAAGCCCGTCCAGATTGTAAATTCTGGATAGGTCCTTTGCCGCAACCTTGCCCACGCCGTCAATTCCGAGCGCGAACAAAAATCTTTCCTGCGCCACCGTTTTACTCTTTTCTATCGCTTTTAAAAGGTTTGAAATCTTTTTGTCCTTGAACCCTTCAAGCTTGCCCAAATCCTCCGCGGTCAGCGAATACAGCGCGGAGCAATTTGTAACGCCAAGCGTATCGTAAAGCTGTCCCGCGGTGGCTTCGGACAGACCCTCTATATCCATTGCGTCCTTCTGCGCAAAGTGTTCCATTTTTCCGATAATGCGCGGACGGCACAGTCTGTTGGGACAGAAAATATTTGCGCCGACCTCAACCACCTTGCTGCCGCAGTCGGGACAGAAATCGGGTTTTACCACGGGAACGCTGCCCTCGGCGTGCTCGACCGCGGTTAAAATTTCGGGGATAACCTCGTTTGAGCGGCGTATTAAAACCTTGCTGCCGACCTTTACGTCCTTGCGGATAACGTCGCCGTAATTGTTCAGGGTTGCCTTTCTGACGGTAGCTCCCGCGAGCTCGACAGGCTCGACCAGCGCAAGCGGTGTTAATTTTCCCGTTCTGCCGACCTGCCAGATTACGTCCTTTACGGTGGTTACACTTTCCTCTGCTTCGAACTTGTAAGCCATCGCCCAGCGGGGGAATTTGTCGGTGTGCCCGAGTCCCTCGCGCGCGGTGCAGTCGTTTAGTTTAACTACCGCGCCGTCGGTCAGCACGTCCAGATTTTTGCGCGCTAAATCGATTTCTTCAATGGCGGCTTTCACCTCGTCGCCGTTTTTGCAGAGGCGCAGAAAATTGAAAACCTTAAAGCCGTTCGCCTTTAAAAATTCGAAGTGTTCGAGCTGGGTTTTCAGGAAGCCCTCGCTCATATAATTTACGTTGTAGAACAGAATTTCGGGTTTTCTCTCCGCGGTGATTTTGGGGTCTAAATTTCGGATAGCCCCCGCCACGGCGTTGCGCGCGTTTTTTAGCTGTTCCTTTGCGGTCTTGTTGTACTCCTCTAAAACGCTGAGCCTTATGACCGCCTCGCCCTGCACTTCGAGCGTGCCCTTATAATCTATGGTGAGCGGAAATGATTTTATCGTAAGGCACTGCGCGGTTACGTCCTCGCCCTCTACGCCGTTGCCGCGAGTGGTTGCGCGAACGAACTTCCCGCCGTCGTAGGTTAAGCACATAGTGAGTCCGTCAAACTTGTACTCTACGGTGTACTCGGGATCGCTGACAACCTTTTTAATACGGGTAAAAAATGCGTCCAGCTCGTCGTACGAAACGCTTTTATCAAGACTGTAAAGCCGTACGATATGCGCGTGGCGCTCGAAGCCCTTTACGGGTTCGCCCCCGACGCGCTTCGTGGGAGAATCGAAGTCTACCCTGCCCGTCTGCTCTTCGAGGTTTTTCAGCTCGTCGTAAAGCCTGTCGTACTCCCTGTCGGGAACGGACGGGTTATCCAGAACGTAGTATTCGTAAGCCCATTTATTGAGGGTTGTGATAAGTTCGCGTATTCTGTCCATATGTTTTCCTTATATTATTTCAAGAGGTGCTAAGCTTGCGGATAATTCTTTTATGCCCTGTCCGTCGAACGCGACGTTTATAACCGTGCCGCCATTTTTAACCGCGATTACCATTCCCACGCCGAACTTAGAGTGGCGCACGCGCATACCTACGGTATAATTTTTGCTTCCGCCCTGCGGCTTGTTTGCGCCGAACGACGAGCCGAACGCGGGCTTGAAGCCGCTGTTCACGGGAATATCGCTCTGATAGCCGTCCGCCGAAGAATACAGAGCCCTACCGCCCGAGCCGTTTCCGCCTGCGTTGTACGCGGTAACGTACTTTCTGCCGCCGCCTGCGTAATAGTAAGGGGTCTGCACTGCGGTAACGCCGAGTTCTTTTGAAAGCTCGGAAATAAACAGCGACGGGCTTGTCAGTTTTCTCTGACCGTATAAATAGCGCGACTTCGAGCGGGTGAGATACAGCCTGTGCTCCGCGCGGGTAATCGCAACGTACATAAGGCGGCGCTCCTCTTCGAGCGCTTTGCCGTCGTGCGAGCGGGACGAGGGAATTATATCCTCTTCAAGTCCGCAGATAAACACGTTTTTAAATTCAAGTCCCTTTACCGAGTGAATTGTAGCAATCGTAACGTAGTCGCCGTCGTCCATATTGTCGAGGTCGGAAGAAAGCGTTATCTGCTTCAAATAGTCGTCAAGCGTTGCGGTCGGATTAAGCCGCGAAAAATCGTCGACCGAGGCGGTAAATTCGTCCAAGTTTGCAAGCTTGCTGTCGCCGTCGTCCGTGCCGTCGTCGTAAGCCGAACGCAGGTCGGCAAGATTTATAACTTCCTTAACGAGCTCGTTCACGGGGGACTGCTGGGCGGAAATTATAAAGCCCTTTATAAGATTTGCAAAGTCCCTGATTTTATCCTTCGTCCCGCTTGTAACCGCAAGAAGGTCGCAGTCCACGCATGCGTCGTAAAGGGACAAGCCTAAATTCTGCGCGTAGTCGTACATAGTCTGCACGGTTTTTCCGCCTATGCCGCGGCGGGGCACGTTGATAATGCGCTCAACCGCCTCGTCGTCGAAGGGGTTTGAAATAATTCTGAGGTACGCTAAAACGTCCTTGACTTCTTTGCGCTCGAAGAATTTGAAGCCGCCGAAAACCTTGTAGGGTATGCCGTATTTCGTGAACTCCTGCTCGTACGAGCGGGTGAGCGCGTTTATGCGCATTAACACGGCGTAGTCGGAAAATTTTGCGCCCTTTGCAACGCCGTCGGTGATAATCCTCGCGGCGTACAGCGCTTCCTGCGCCTCTTCCTCCGCCTGATAATATTGGGGCTTGTCGCCGTCGCCAGACTGCGTCCAGAGAGTTTTTCCGCGGCGCACTGCGTTATTTTTTATAATTGCGTTTGCAAGGTTTAAAATCGATTTGGTCGAGCGGTAGTTGCGCTCCAGCTTGTAAACCTTCGCGTCCTTGAAGTCCTTGTCGAACCTTAAAATGTTTTCAATCTCCGCGCCGCGCCAGCCGTATATCGACTGGTCGTCGTCGCCTACCGCAAAGATATTTCCGTGCTTTGAAGATAAAAGTTTGATAATCTCGTACTGCACGGCGTTGGTGTCCTGAAACTCGTCAACCAGAATATATTTGAACTTGTCCGCAAGGTAATCGCGGGTTTCACCGTCCCGCCGCAAAAGCCTCAGCGTTTCTAAAAGCAAGTCGTCGAAGTCGAGCGCGTTGTTCGCCCGAAGGTGCTTATCGTACTTTTCGTAAACGATAACTATATCGTCAATTCTGTTTTCGGTATGATATTTTCTGCCGTACTGGTCGGGGTCGAGCCCGAGCATTTTTGCGTTGCCTATGTGAAATTTAGCGCTCTTTAAAAGTCCCTCGTCGTCCAAGCCGAGTTCCTGAAAGACCTTTTTTATAATATTGTTGCGCTCGGTTTCGCTGTAAATGGAAAAGTTGGAGTGAAGGTTTGCCTTCTCTGCAAACTGCCGCAGGATTTTAACGCACATCGAGTGAATGGTGCAAATCCACTTGCTTTCACCCTCGCCGAGCATTTTAAACAGCCTCTCCTTCATTTCGCCCGCCGCCTTGTTGGTAAAGGTTATGGCGAGTATTTCGGAAAGGCTTGCCTTGCCCTGCTCGAGAATATAAGCTATTCTCGAAGTCAGAACCCTCGTTTTTCCGCTGCCCGCGCCCGCAAGCACGAGAACCGCGCCCTCGGTATCGGTTACGGGTTTAATCTGTTCGTCGTTAAGACTTTCAAGTATATTTTCCATTACCAGCCGATTATACCACAACCATAATTAAAATACAAATTTTAAAAGCCCCTTTGCGGGGCTTTTAGGCGGACTGCTATAAATTATAATAAGTTTTGGCAGTCCTCCTGCATTATATTCCTGTTTCTTTTTCCTTGCGGTATCTCTCCAGAGCCTGCAGGTACCTCGTGGAAAGACTGAGGTTGTACCTCTGCTTTTCCTCGTAGGATAAAGTTTCGTACACCTCTTTGTCGGCGAGCCGTCCTATCGCGTCCGAAACCTCGCCCTCGCTATCGAGCAAAGCTTTCACTTTGAGGTAAAAGCCGTCCTCCTGACCGCCCTTTATTTCCTTTTTGACCTTGCCGCAAAAGCCCGATTTCACCTTCGCTTCGTTCAGTCCCAACTCTCTGGCGAACGCCGCGCCCTCGTCAAGATTTCTTTTGCAC
>JAIEAS010000050.1 GCA_029071285.1 Clostridia bacterium | reverse complement strand
GGTACACAGAAAATTTATGCTTGTTTAAAAAGGTAGAATTTTGCGGTAAAATAATTGCTTCGCAATACCGCAAAAGATTTCTCGGCAAGCTCGAAATGACGAAGGTGAATTACAGTGTCAATTCAGCGATTTCGTCCTCAACTGTATTAGTGGCTAATGTGACTCTTTTTACGGGCGCGTACTTGTCGCGGCGTAAAACTTTTTTCTTTATCAAAACGCCTTTCCGCATAACGGTAAGGTACCCCGCGCTCTCGGTGCCGTCCCTGCCCTCTTTTACGAGCGAGCCGTCCTCGGTAATTTCTTCGGGCGCGGGGATGGTTCCCGTAACTTCGCTCTCGTAAAAATACTGGTTACCGTCGCTTCTGCCGTAAAGGTCGAACGCAACGAAGTTGCTTCCCGTGCGCGCGCGTATATATAAAGTTGCCTCGCCCGCGTTTTTGAATTTGAGGTCGAAGTAGCTTCCGCTAACCATTGCGTCGCACGACGGCGGGACGTAGCTTACAGCGAGCGAATGAGGGTGATATTCCTCTATCTCGCAGCCGCACAAAACCGCCGCGTTATAGAGCGTTGTGCTTACCTGACAAACGCCGCCGCCTATCCCCTCGACGAACTCGCCCTTTTCGATAATTTTTGCGGGCTTGAAGCCGCGCTCAGCAGTGCGCTCGCCCACCGTTTTATTGAATGAAAAAACTTCGCCGCTCTTTAAAGTACTGCCGTTGATTTTTTGCGCGGCGAGGCGGATATTGTGCGCACGGGTTTCGTTGCCGCCGTCAAAATAGGTAACGAAGGTTGAGAGCAGCCGCGTGTCGCATTTGACCTGCCGCAAAGTTGTCTGCCGCTTTACGGTATCAACCCTGACCGTTACTTTTTCAAACCCGCCGCCGAGCGAGTTTTTTATATCGGATAAAAGTTTGGCTCTGTCCGCCTTTTTTCCGTCCGCGCCCGCGCAGTAGGTGAAAGGTGCGCCCTCGGCGTTGAAAACTGCGTACGGCTCGACGGGTTCCGCGCTCTCGTTATTGCAGATTATGTCGGCAATTTCGTTCAGACCGTTTAAGTAATAGCTTACATTTGCCTCGTAGCTTCCGCCCTTTTTTGCCGACTTAATTATCTTTTGCAAATCGTCTTTATAGGATATTTCGGGATAGGTAAAGCGGTACTCCTGCTTGTTTCCGCGTATTATAAGGGTCTTTTCTTTAAGTCCTTCCGCTATGTTTTCCCTGATTAATTTAACCGCCTGACTTCTCGGTTTGCCGCCGACTTCTATGCCGTTGATTACCACGCCCGAAGGAACGCGGTTCATAAAGCCGCAACACAAAAAAATTAAGCCCGCCGAAAAGGCGAGCGTTATTATAAGGATATTTAATTTAATTATCTTAAAGTTTTTCAAATGCCGAGTCTTGCCGCAAGCTCCCCGTCCGCGTAAAATTCGGGCGAGCCGATTTTTCTGCTGCCGCCGAAATAGTGCGTATCCGAACCGCCCGTAACCAAAAGGCGCAGGTTGCTTGCCGTCTCCTTATAGTATGCCGTCTCCATTTCAGTATGCGCAGAATAGACCGCTTCTATCCCGCCCAGACCGCAGGACGCCATTCTTTTTATAAGAGATAAAAGCTCGCCCCTTTCCATACTTATTCTCGCGGGATGTGCCAGCGACGAAAAACCGCCGCAGGCGGTAATTACTTCAACCGCTTCCTCGGGAGTGGGTCGGCATAAATTGGAAAACGCTGGTTTGCCCCAAGCAAGATAGTTGAAGAAAAACGCTTCCGCGCTACCGTTGCAGTAACCTTTTTTTGCGCAGGCGCGGGCAACGTGCATTGCGTGCACGGGGGACAGCGGACTGTGTCTGTAATTTAAAACTTCGTCCAAAGTAATGAACACGGAATTTTTATTCAGCTTATTTACTATGTCTTCCGCCCTTATAAGCGCGCCGTCGTACAGCCGCTTGGAAAACTCTTTAAACTGCGGATTTTTTACGTCCAAGTTATAGCCGAGTGTGTGAATTTTCACAAGTCCCTCATACGCGGAAACTTCAATGCCCTGCACGGCTTTAATCCCCTTTTTATTGCACGCGGCGGAAAGTTCGGGATAGGCGAGAATACAGTCGTGGTCGGTTACGGCAACGAGGTTTAAGCCCTCTGCCGAAGCTGCGGCGGCGACTTCTTCGGGCGATATAAGACCGTCGGAGTAATAAGTGTGAACGTGTAAATCAGCCCTCATTGCTTTATTTTACCGCCCTCCACTTTTATTTTGTAGGTTTCCTTGCCGTACAATACGCGCTCGGCGTGCGTACATGTTAAAATCGTCTGCAAGCCCTGAGTGCGCCCGACGAGTTTTTTCCGCCTCGGCAAATCCAGCTCGCTCATAACGTCGTCCAATACGAGTACGGGATACTCGCCCGAAAGCTTATTGAAAATTTCGACCTCGGCAAGCTTTATAGCAAGCGCGGCAGTCCTCGTCTGCCCCTGCGAAGCAAAGTTCTTCGCGTCGGTGCCGTCGATTATAATATCCAGGTCGTCCCTGTGCGGACCTGACGCGGTATAGCCTAAACGTATATCTCTGTCGTAGTTTGCGGAAAGCTCGTTGAACAATCTTTCGGAAAGCTGCTTTTCGTCGCCCTTGTACTTCTTTTCTGGGCTTACCTGCAACTGTTCCGCGCCGTCGGTGAGGTAGGCGTGAATTTCCGCCGCTACTGGCGATAACATTTCAATAAACTCCGCGCGCTTGGAGGCGATTACCGCAGCGTACTTGCAGAGCTGCTCGTCCCAGACGGGCAGAGTTTCGTACACCAAAGACAAATCTCTGTTCTTTAAAAGGTTGTTGCGCTGCTCTAAAATTTTGTTGTATCTCGAAAGCGCAACGTAGTACGGGCGCGATAGCTGGGAGATGGAAACGTTTAAAAATCTACGCCTCTCGTCGGGACCGTCCTGAATCAATCTCAACTCGTGCGGGGAAAAGAAAACGCTGTAAATATTTCCCAGAATGTCGGCGTTGCGTGTTATTTTGTTGCCGTTCAGCTTAACCTCTCTGCCGCTCTCGGTTATCTTTGCGGATATTTCAATTTCGCCGTAAACCCCCTCGGCGACCGCGGAAATTTCGGCGCAGTCGCAGCCGTGGCGGATGAGCTGTTTTTCACGGCGGCAGCGGGGCGAAGTTCCCGTACAGAGGTAAAACACCGCCTCCGCACAGTTGGTTTTGCCCTGCGCGTTTTTGCCGAAAAGAACGTTAAGCCCCTCGCCGAAGGTTATACTTTCGTTTTCGTAATTTATGAAATTTTTTAATTTTAAATTTTTTATCCGCATTTATCTTAAAAACACTTTATTTTAATCGCAATTTGTATTATAATTAGTTTGCGGTTTGACCGCCTTTACTATTATAGCAAAAAATTTTAAAAATTCAAAGGATTAACGGCTTTATTATGGCAGAAAAGGGGAATTTCGACTTTTTATACAATCAAATAAAGGAAAAGATGCAGCAGCTAGTGTAGCACATCAACTACACTACTTATATCTAAA
>JAIEAS010000005.1 GCA_029071285.1 Clostridia bacterium | reverse complement strand
AAGCAATAACCCAATCAAAATAAGTTTATCGAAAGTAACGATAAATTTCAATTTATATAAGGAAGATATAAAATGCGGCCTGACGATATACTCAAATACTGCCTTGAAAATCTACCCGATACGGTGTTGGTAAACAGTTGGGGCGAAAGCGGAATTTTCTATAATCCGAATAACACGCTTAAACGCGGAATTTACGTTTTGACAGTCAAAGAGAAAGACGGCGACAACGATAAAGGTTCGTATTTGGATAGGGAAAGCATTTACCGTTTAAATATCGGCGTTCGTAAAAACACCTTTATAGGTATGTTCGGCACTGTTCCTGCGCGTCCGTCAAAAGGCGGAATCGTAGATATGCCGTTTGATTTTACGCAAACCGACAAGATATTGCCGCACCCTGTTTACGCCTGGATGAGTTGGGTGTGCACGCTTAATCCGTTCGATGCTACCCTTGAACAATTAAAGCCGCTAATTCAAGAGGCTTATGAGTACGCAAAGGAAAAATATTCTAAAAGGAAGTAAGATAAAAATTTCAATTCACCGAAGGTAAAAATAATGAGCGATACGTTGACTTTTTCAGACAGAGCTGAATTCAGAAAATGGCTGACGGAAAATTGTTTATCTTCCGGCGGAGTCTGGCTTTTGTTCGGCAAACGCGGCAATCCGAAAACGATAAAAGCCGATGAAGCGTTGGAAGAAGCGCTTTGCTTCGGCTGGATAGACGGACAAATGCAGAGTATCGACGGCAATACTTATAAAAAATATTTTTCTGCGCGCCGCGCAAACAGTAAGTGGTCGGAGAAAAACAAAGGGTTGGTAAAAGTTCTTGAAGAACGCGGACTTATGACCGATTTCGGAAGAAGTAAAGTTGAAGAAGCCAAACAAAACGGACAGTGGGACGCGCCTAAGCCTGCGGCTGTTAAGGAAGAACAAATCGCTTGCTTAGCAGATATTTTGAAAGTCTATGAGCCTGCATATACCAACTTTTCGGCAATGCCGTTATCGGTAAAGAAAACGTACGTAAAAGCTTATCTGGATGCCAAAACAGAGGCAGGACGGGCAAAACGTATTGCATGGATGGTAGAAAGACTTAATAAAAATTTAAAACCTATGTAAGGGGATAAACATATGAAAAAACTTATAGCATACTGCGGACTGGATTGCGAAAAATGCGATGCAAGAACGGCAACTCTCAATAACGATAACGCTTTGCGCGAAAAGGTTGCAAAGCTCTGGTCGGAGATGAACGGAGTGGAAATCACGCCCGAAATGATAAACTGCGAGGGCTGCCGCGCGGACGGAGTTAAAACTCCTTTTTGCGACAGTCTTTGCCCTGTAAGACAATGCGCACTCGGCAAAGCTTTGGAAACCTGCGGCGACTGTCCGTCAATAAACGGCTGTCAGACTGTCGGTATGATAATATCCAACAATGCCGAAGCATCAGAAAATCTTAAAAATAATCGGTAAATTTCATTTTAGCGGAGGATATTATGGATAAAATCTGGACTGAAATGTATGCGGCGGCAAAAGCAGTCTTAAACGGACGCAAAATTTCAGAGTACGTTACTGGTGGTGAAGTTGCTGCGGCAATTCTTTCTAAATCGGGTAAGATATACACGGGAGTATGTATTGATACTTGTTCGACGCTTGGTATCTGCGCCGAAAGAAATGCAATATTTAATATGATTACAAACGGTGAGCAGGAAATAGATAAGGTGCTTTGCATAATGTCCGACGGCTCGAACGGTGCGCCTTGCGGTGCTTGCCGTGAACTTATGGTACAGCTTATGCCAAACGGAAAATACAAAGATATTGAGATTATGCTTGATTATGCAAGTGGTCGTACTATAAGACTTGGCGAAATAACTCCCGAGTGGTGGATAAAGTAAATTTCAATTTACGGAAATTATATGAAAAAATCTATAAAGATAACGATAATAACAATAGTATCGCTCGTGACAGCTATTGCTCTTGTATTCGGAATAGCGTTCAGCGTACTTGCAATCAGAACGAATAATCTTAAAGACGATTACTCTTTCGTTTATAATGATGAAGCTTATGCAAAGGCGATAACTATTGACGGTATCGAGCCTATCACGCAAGACGTATCGTGCGGATATGCGGTAATAGAAATGTTTTCCGTTTGGAACGGCGGCAACATTACCGAAGAAAGCCTATACGAGCAGTACGGGAAAGTCGTAACTTCAACAGGGAAATCATTTTGTAATGAGTTCAACAAACAATTTCCCGAATACGAAACTGAAATGCATAAGTATCTGAAACACTCTGAATTGATAACGAAAGTTTACGAAAGCCTCTCTTGTGGAATCCCTGTTCCTTTTGAATGGGCAGCCCTTTACAACGAAGAATGGACTTTGCATTATTCTCTTGTTATCGGTATGGATATACCGAACGATACCGTAATTGTGGCAAATCCCTATGGTTATACGGAAAAGTTGTCTTTGAAAGATTTTTTGGATAGAACAAGTTTTGAAGCGTTTGAAAAAATGCCGTCATTCTTTCAATTAGGTTTTGCTTTTGGTGTATTTGAAAAGAACACTGTCTTTATAGCACATAAAAAATAAATTTCAATTTACTGTTCTGAAATTAAAAAATACAGCCCGCCGTCTTCGTTTGGGAAGACAGCGGGCTGTTTAATGTTTTTAATTAAGCTATAACGGTCATCATAAGCCAAAGCGAGCCGAGGGCGGTGGCAAGCGTGGGCAACGCAACTGCCGCGCCGATTTTAAGGAAGTCGAGATAGCCGAATTTAACGCCGTGCTTGTTCAGAATATTGCTCCACATAATTCCCGCAAGCGCGCCTATCGGCGTGAACAGCGCACCGATATTCGAGCCGATTACCGTCGCAAATACGGCGGGCAGTCCCGCCGCGCCGCCCGTTGAATCTATTATGGACGAAAACAGCACGCTCATAGGAATATTATTGATTAAGTTGGAAGCGAAGAATGAAGCCGTTCCGTATTTCAGTATCGGAAGATTTTCGCCGAGCAGTTCGCCTATCGCGGCGGTGACTCCCTGTTCGTTCAGTACGACTATGAGTACGAACATCGAAAGCACGAATGGTATAAGCTGATAGGGCGCGCGTTTGACGCAGCCAAGCAGAGCCGCGGGCTTTTGCTTGCGCGCAATTGCTATAATTCCCGAAATCAGAAACAGACTTCCTACGGCGCAGATTGATACCAACCACATTTCGATATTTATGTACGAGCTTATCGCAAGCAGAACGGTGCAGACCGCGAGGTGGACTATTCCCACCCAGAGCGAGAGTTTGTCTTTTATGACGACCTGTTCGGCTTCGCCTTCGATGGGGGATTTTAGCTTTTTGCGGAACAGCAGATACAGCGCGGCAAAGGCGACTAATCCCGAAGCAACCGTCGGAACCGCGCTTATTTTGAGATAGCCGATAAAATCGATTCCGCAAGCCGTTGCAAGATATATGTTGGTAGGGTTGCCGATAATCAGCGCCATACTCCATGTATTCGCCGCGACGAATTCGGCGGCGAGGTAGGGAGTGGGGTCGATTTTCGCGTTCTTCGCAAAGTAGCAGATAAAGGGCGTGAACGAAAGAATTATTACGTCGTTCGAGGTAAATACGGTCAGCACCGAAACGGTTATATAGAGGTATAAAAATAACTTCGTCTGTCCCGTTTTGGCTTTTTTGAGCGCGATACCCGCGAGGTATTGAAAGAAGCCGAGCTCGTCTAAAAAAACGGACAGTACCGTCATCGACAAAAACAGTACGAGTATCTTTACGGGATTTATCGCCGTGTCCGAAACGAGGGCTTGCCCCACCTTGACGGGATCCGCTTTTCCGCACGCAAGAAGTATAACCGCGCCCGCAAGCGTGATTATCCAGTAGGTATCGATTGAAATTTTACCGATCCTGATTTTCGGAAAAAACAGTATGCTCAGTATCATTGCCGCGCAGGTTACGCAGCAGATAATTACGGATAGTATCATAAACAATTTCAATTATAGCATATTCAATCAAAAAAGCAATCGACTTAAAACTACCGTTGACTAAATTGCATTATTATGATAAACTTAAACCGTATATTAC
>JAIEAS010000049.1 GCA_029071285.1 Clostridia bacterium | reverse complement strand
AATTATAATTGAGTAAGTGTAAAAATATTGCACTAATTGTTAATTTCATTAATTATTTTTCGGAGGTTTTTTGATGAAAAAATTGACTATCGACGGTAATACCGCCGCAAGCCACGTTGCGTACGCCTTTTCGGAAGTAGCAGCTATCTACCCCATCACTCCCTCTTCGCCTATGGCGGAAGTTGCGGACGAATGGGCAACCGCGGGCAGAACCAACATGTGGGGTCAGCAGGTTAAGATTGCAGAGATGCAGTCGGAAGGCGGAGCTGCGGGCGCAGTTCACGGTTCGCTTTGCGCAGGCGCGCTTACGACCACTTACACCGCGTCGCAGGGACTTCTTCTTATGATTCCCAACATGTACAAGATTTCGGGCGAACTTATGCCCATGGTTATGCACGTATCCGCGCGCGCACTGGCAGCACACTCGCTGAACATTTTCGGCGACCACGCAGACGTTATGGCTTGCCGCCAGACCGGTTTTGCAATGCTGTGCGACTCGTCCGTGCAGGAAGTTATGGATTTAAGCTTAGTTGCCCACATTGCAACTTTGAAAGCGAAAGTTCCTTTCATTAACTTCTTCGACGGTTTCAGAACCAGCCACGAAGTTGCTAAAATCGACGTTTGGGACGACAGCGACGATTACGCAGAGATCAGGGCAATTTGCAAAGAACTCGGAATCGAGAAAGATATCGCTGACTTCAAGTCGCGCTCGCTTAACCCCGAGCACCCCATTCAGAAGGGCACCGCTCAGAACGGCGATACATACTTCCAGAACAGAGAAACCGCAAACAATTACTATGCGGCTACTCCCGCTATCGTACAGAGCGTAATGGACGTCGTTTCCAAAAAGTGCGGCAGAAGCTATCACTTGTTCGACTACGTCGGCGCAAAGAATGCGGACAAGGTTATCGTTGCAATGGGTTCGGGTACCGAAACCATTGAAGAGTCAATCAACAAGCTCAACAAATCGGGCAAGAAATACGGTCTTGTTAAAGTCCGTCTTTACAGACCTTTCGTTGCGGACGCTTTCGTTGCTGCACTTCCCAAGACGGTTAAAAAGATTGCCGTACTTGACAGAACCAAGGAACCCGGCTCGCTCGGCGAACCTCTGTATCTTGACGTATGCTCGGCACTGCTTGAAAAAGGCAAGACCAAAATTCAGGTTGTCGGCGGAAGATACGGCTTAGGCTCAAAAGAATTCACCCCCTCTATGGTGCTTGCGGTTTATAAGAACCTTGAGCAGAAAAAACCCAAGAACCACTTCACTATCGGTATTTACGAGGATGTTACCAACAGCTCCCTCGACTTCTCCGAAAAGTTTGACGCGGCTCCCGCAGGCTCGACCAGCTGTAAATTCTACGGACTCGGTTCCGACGGTACGGTCGGCGCAAACAAAAACTCGATTAAAATTATCGGCGACCATACCGACAAACACGCGCAGGCGTACTTCTTCTACGATTCAAAGAAGTCGGGCGGCATAACCGTTTCCCACCTCCGTTTCGGCGATACGCCCATTCAGTCGGAATATCTCATCGACTCGGCTGACTTCGTTCAGTGCTCCAACCCCTCTTACGTAACCCGCTACAATATGACTGGCGACATCAAGACGGGCGGCACTTTCCTCATCAACACCAGCGCAACCACGGTTGAAGCACTCGAAGAGTTCCTGCCCGCAAAAGTTAAGCAGGACATCGCAAAAAAGAAAATCAACCTCTACGTTATAGACGCAATTAAGATTGCTGCTGAACTCGGACTCCGCGGCAGAACCAACACCATTCTGCAGTCCGCATTCTTCCGCGTTAATCCCCAGATTATGCCCTACGACAAAGCTATCGAATATATGAAGTACATGGCTAAAAAATCGTTCGGCAGAAAGGGCGACGCTATCGTTCAGATGAACTACAACGCAATCGACTCGGCTGCGGGCGACAACCTCGTTAAAATCGACGTTCCCGCATCGTGGGCAAACGCAACCACGGGCGCTGAAATGGTTCAGGGCCACGCCGATAAGTACTATCAGGAAATTATCAAACCTATCCTCTACCTCGAGGGCGACAAGCTTAAATCCTCGCAGTTCAACGCAGACGGTCACGTTCCTACCGGCACGACCAAGTTTGAAAAGCGCGGCGTTGCGGTTCTCGTTCCCGAAATCGATATTAATAAATGTATCCAGTGCGGCACCTGCTCCTTCGTATGCCCTCACGCATGCTTAAGACCCGCTCTTATGGAAACCGGCTCGGAAAGACCCGAAACGCTCACCTCTAAGGCTGCAATCGGTCTGCCCGGTTACGACTACAAGATGCAGGTTTCTCCCCTTGACTGTATGGGCTGCGGCGTGTGCGCAACGGTCTGCCCCGTAAAAGACGGCGGCGCAATCAAGATGATTCCTCTTGCAGAATCGCTTGCTAATAAAGAAGACGTTAACTGGGAATACACCGTTGAACTTCCCGAAGTTGATACTTCCAAGTTCAGAGTTGACACCGTTAAGGGCTGCCAGTTTGCAACTCCTCTGTTCGAGTTCTCCGGCGCGTGCGCAGGCTGCGGCGAAACCCCTTACGTAAAAGTTGTAACCCAGCTCTTCGGCGAAGATATGGTTATCGCAAACGCAACGGGCTGCTCGTCGATTTACGGCGGTTCGTCGCCTACGTGCCCCTACACCACCAACAAGAAGGGACGCGGTCCCGCTTGGGCTAACTCGCTGTTCGAAGATAACGCAGAGTTCGGCTACGGCATGAACCTTGCTTACTCCGCAAGAAGAAAAGCCGTTAAAGATAAGGTTGCTAAGCTTGCCGAGCTTTGGAGCAACAACGAAGTTGCTAAGTTCGCTTGCGAAAATTACCTCAAAGCATTCGAAGACAGAGAACCTTCGAAGAAAGCTTCGGCAGAGCTTCTTCAGCTCCTCGAAGGCTGCAAGGACTGCGGCTGCGAAGCGGATACGCTTGTAAAAGAAATTCTTGCAGACAAAGACTGCCTTGCTAAAAAGTCCGTATGGATTTTCGGCGGCGACGGCTGGGCTTACGATATCGGTTACGGCGGACTTGACCACGTTCTCGCTTCGGGCGAAG
>JAIEAS010000048.1 GCA_029071285.1 Clostridia bacterium | reverse complement strand
GTTAAGCACACACTGCTTAACAATAAAAACATTTATCTGTAAACAATTGTAAGGAGTAAAAAGTTTATGAAAAAGACAAGGAAAGCTTTGCTGGCTGTACTTGCTTGCTCGGTTGCACTCGCGGGTGCGGTCGGGCTGGCAGCCTGCAGCGGCGGAGACGAGAGCGAACACGACCATGCGTGGGGCAACTGGACCGTATCTACCCAGCCCACCGACGAGGCTACGGGTAAGGCAACCAGAACCTGCTCCGGCGAGGGCACGTGCGATGCTAAGGCGGCGGACAAGGAATACACCCTTCCCGCGCTTACCAGCACGGATTATACTAAGGGTGAGGATTCCGCAACCTGCGCTGCTGCGGGCACGGTTACCTATACGTATAATAAAAACGACGTAAACGTAAGCTTTGACGTTGCGACTGCCAAAAAGGCGCATACCGAGGAGGTTGTAAAGGGAAAAGCCGCAACGTGCAGCGAGGACGGTTTAACCGATGGCAAAAAGTGTACTGTGTGCGGAGAAACAACCGTAGAGCAGACGAAGATTGATGCTCATCATACCGAGATTACTTTAACGCAGAAATACCCGAACTGTACCGAGGACGGTTTGACCGAAGGCAAAAAGTGTACGGTATGCGGAGAAATAACCGTGGCGCAGGTAACGGTTGAAGCTCTCGGTCACGTCGAGAGCACGTTGCCGGCGGTAGCGGCTACGTGCCACGAAGACGGTTTAACCGCAGGTAAAAAGTGCGCGGTCTGCCAGGAGGTATTGGAAGCACAGACCGAAGTTAAAACAACGGGACACGAACTCAGCACCGCTACGCCTACCGTAAACGAAACTGCCAAAACGGTAGCCCAGCGTTGCACCGCCTGCAATAAGGCGGTTGTTTACGAGTATGATAACGCGGTTCTTAATGCTTCCGGCTCTAATGTTAACAGCCCGAGTGCCCTTTCCGCCGGAGTGAATTACGTAAGCCAAAGCACTGCAAACCCTTATCTTAGTTATACCTTTGAAGAAGCAGGCACTTATACGATTTACTGGGTAAGTCTGAATAACAGTACGTTTATGCTTAATCCTGCAACTTTTGGCGCACCGAGTGCCGGTTTTATCAAGACTGACAAAAATTTAACGAAGGCAAACATAACGGACGCCTTTGTTTCTATCGAAGGGTACTTGACGAACACCCTTCAGTATTACGTGGGTGACGAATATGTGACGGCAAAAGCGGGCGATTATGTCATACTGACAAAGGATAACTTTAAATCTCTTGCATCTATCAGCCTTGCTAATTTTGTTCCCGAAAAACTTACAGTTACGGTAGCCGCGGATACGACTCTTAAGTTCAGAAACGTAACGGCTTCCACAGGCGGGTGCTTCCTTGTAAGCATTGACAAGGAAGACGTTAACAAGAAACCGGCTATCGTAGCAGAGCTCTGCACCATAGGCGAAGGCAACATTACGTTAAAAGATTCCGAGATCGAATTTGAGCCCGTCACCGAACAAGGCACGTACACGTTTACGGCGGAAAACGGCAAATTCGAGCTGTACGTAAACGATAACTTGCATTCAGACGGCACGAAATCTAACTTCGGTTACGTAGGTTTCACCGACCGCTACCTTACCGTCGATTTGCAGGAGGGCGACGTAGTTAAAGTAGTAAAAGTTGCGGGAAAGGCGTCTGAAAATACCTTTACCATTCATAGCGGCGAAGTCGAAGAGCCCGCAGCACCCGAATATAATACGCTTGAGGTTGGCGACAATAATATTACACTTTCGACTACGAACGTTGCAACCGGCAAGTACGAGGACGGAACCGAACAGTTCTTTGCCTTTACAGCCGCCGAAAGCGGATATTACGCGATATCGGTTGGGGAAGGCGTTAAAGTCAGCGTCGTGATGAAAGCGGATAAAACTCACTACACCGTCTTGTTTGACGTCGCGAATATGAACAAGCGCAGCGGCGTATTCCATGCGGTAGCGGGTGAAGCGGTCGTTATCGCGTTCACCGGCAACGATACCGAAGGATTTACCGTAAATATCGCTTCGTGTGAAGAGCCTGTAACCTATCTCAACGTCAACGAAAAGCTTGAAAATATCGCTTTTGCAAGCTTTGAAACGATCGTTAAACTTACCGTGGGTGATTCGGTTGCCGAAGGCGAGTACCAGTTATCCTTCAAAGCTTCCAACAGCATATTGCGTTCGTATATTTACTTCTCGGTAAATGAGCAAATCGTAGTCGACGACCCGTATGATTCAAACGGCGTTGGCGCTTACATCAACACAAACCTTTCTACGGGAGGCAACAATACGGTAGGCGGCGGCACGAGGAGTAAGGGTGTCGACAAAGCCGATTACACTGACGAGGAGTACGCGGCGTACGTGCAGTACCTGGATTATACGAGAACGGTTACCTTAAAGGCGGGCGACGTAATATATCTTGCAACGTCGGCGTTGACTGCCGGATACGTAGATATAATTCTTACGCCCGTTGCGTAAACCAAACAATTTGCACACACTGCAACAAACTTAAATAGAGCCGCGGGGGGGTTTGGGCGCGGGGGTTTTTTTTTATTTATTTAAAGAAAAAAAAATTTGGATTGTTTTTAAAAAATAGTTGTCAAAGACGTTTTTTTGTGTTTAAAAAATTTTTAAAAACCCAAAAGGGG
>JAIEAS010000047.1 GCA_029071285.1 Clostridia bacterium | reverse complement strand
CCCGTGTACTCAATCGGTCTTTTCTTTTTGCGCGGGTCGCGCGCGGGTCTTATTTTGTAGGTCAGAAAATACCCTACGGCGATTAGGCAGACGCCGATAAAAATAAGAACGCCGCCCGCAATTTTGATTGCAAGTCCGCTTACGCAGACCATAAGCATACCCGCAACGCCGAGAAGTGCGCCGCAGATAAATAAAATCATCGGAATAAACTGTTTTTTCATATATGCTCCTTTAATCTAAAAGTCCGTTCCTGCCAAGCCATTGCAGGAAAAGCCCCGAGCAGTGGCAGATTTTATACACTTTTATTTTTTTGTTGTAAACCCAGAAGGAAATTTCTTTTCCGTCGTTTTCAACGTCCTCAACCTGCGCCGCGGTAAAAGTATACGGTTTTGAAAAGGCGGGCGTAATTTTTACCGTACCGCCCGAAACTTCAATCTTTCTGCGAAGATAAATATAAACGTAAAGCAAGCTTGTCAGCGCGAGGGCGATCATACCTATATTTAAAAGTATTATTGCTATGACACTTACAGACTTGTCGTTTATCACCTGACGGTTGAAAAATACCGTTATCGTGGTAAAGACGACGAAGCCCACCATAAGCGAAATTACGAATATTACCGGAAGCTTTACGGTGAAGCGGTCGGGGTCGGCTTTGCCCTCTTTTTTCAGCCTCGAACGCTCGACGAGCCCCAGGGCAAGCGCACCCAGAAGCTGCACCGTGCCCGGCACTACGAGGTATTCAATCAATTTCAGCGCGGTATCGCTCATTTAAACTCCTTAATTTAAAATAACGTCCTTCAGGCTCTCGTACTTCTGCGCCGCAATAGAGGTGAGCTGTCTTACGTCGCATATACCCGAGAACGCCTCGTCCGAAAGCGCCTTTGCGGTAAACACTACCGACACGGGGAAGCGGAGTTTGTTTATCTCGCTTAAAATTCTTCCGCTCTGACGCGTGCCCATAAAGTCGCCGCCGCCGCGGAGCTTTAAGTCCGCCTCGGCAATTTCAAAGCCGTCCGAGCTTCTCTTTATTACGCCCAGCCGCTCCGCCGCCTCTTCGGTGTCCGTTCCGGGAAGAAGGAAGCAGTAGCTCTTTTTATCCCCCCTGCCTACTCTGCCGCGAAGCTGGTGAAGCTGTGAAAGCCCGAACCGCTCGGCGTTGTATATAATCATTGTGGTTGCGTCCGGCACGTCCACGCCGACCTCGATTACCGTGGTGGAAACGAGGCAGTCGTACTCCTTTGCCTTGAACGCCGCCATAACTTCGTTTTTGACCTTGTCCTTCATTTTGCCGTGCAGAAGTGCAATTTTCAGCGAGGGCATTTTAGCCTGCAAATCCTCGTACAGCTCGGTTACCGACATAACCGTTCCCTCGTCGTCGCCCTCGATTTTGGGGCAGACGAAGTAGGTCTGCTCGCCCGCTTTTGCACGCTCGGCAACGTAGCGGTACATATCGCCGTACCTCTTCGGGAGAACGATTGAGGTAGTGATTTCCTGCCGCGCCGCGGGCTTGTCCTTAATTGTAGTGATATCGAGATCGCCGTAGAATATCAACGACAGCGTTCTCGGAATGGGCGTTGCCGACATAATCAGAACGTCGCACCCCTCGCCTTTACCCGAGAGTGAAGCGCGCTGCGCCACGCCGAAGCGGTGCTGTTCGTCGCATACCACGAAGGAAAGCTTCCTGAACGCGACGTCCTCCTGAATAACGGCGTGCGTTCCGCAGACGATATTTATTTCGCCGCTTGCAAGCTTTTTCTTGATTTCCTTTTTCTCCGCCGCGGGCGTAGAACCCGTAAGCGCGCACACCTCGTAATCGGGAAAATATTTCTGTATAAGCGCAGCGTTCTGCCGCGCGAGAACTTCGGTCGGGGCAATCATTGCCGCCTGATAGCCCGATTTTACCGCCATATAAATTCCCGCCAGCGCAACGGCGGTTTTGCCGCTTCCGACGTCGCCCTGCAAAAGTCTGTTCATAACGTGCGGCGAATGAAGGTTTTCAAAGATATCCTCAACGGCGGTTTTCTGCCCCGCGGTGAACTCGAAGGGAAAGCGGGAAATAAAGCCGTCTAAATCCTCCCGCGTTGCTTTGTACCGGTTGAGCCGCGCGTCGTCGCGCCCGCCCTTGATTACCTTGAACGCGGAAATCAGCAGGAAGTATTCTTCCAGAGCAATGCGCGCCGCGCCCTGCTCCGCTTCCTTTTTGTTTTCGGGCATATGTACTTTGCGGTACGCCTCTTTAAGCGGCGGCAGATTATATTTTTTTTGCAGTACGGGCGGAATATTGCTGACGATAGAAATTTTTTGCAGAGCCTGCCTTATTGCCACCCGCACAACGCCCTGAGTTAATGAACCGCTCAGCGGATAGACGGGGATAATTCCCTTTAAATTCGCGTTTCTGTCCGCGCGCTCGAACTGGGGGTTGAACATAGTACAGCCCATACCGTCGCGGTTGCTAACTCTGCCGTAGAACAGAAATTCGCCCCGCCCGAGCTTTTGCGCGACGTACGTCTGGTTGAACCACAGCGCGTTGAAGTAGTAATTGCCCTGACGGCACCCCGCCTTAACGTACGGTCTGCGCGCGTGGTGATTGACTTCCACGGTCAGCACCTCGCATGCGGTCAAAACGAAGTCGTTGTGATAGGCGTCCTTTAAAAGCGACTGCTTTGTAAGGTCCAGATAGTCGCGCGGGAAGTGGCGCACCAAATCTTCCGCTGTGTATATATTCAGTTTGTTGAAGTCCGCCTCCCTCTTTTCGGATACGAACTTTAAAGAACTTAATTGCATTTTTTAAAATTTAAGGGAGGTTGAACCTCCCTTTTCAATATACAAGTAGATATTTTCCAAACGCAGAGATGCGTTTACTCCAAAGATACCATATAATAATACACCGGCTGACCGCCGTACAACGCACTCACTTCACACTCGGGATACTCCGCCGCAACCTTTTCAACCAGCGCGTTCGCGTCCTCTTCTTTCACGCCCTCGCCGTAGTAAAGGGTGATAATCTCGTGCTCGTCGTTCTTCATTGCCTTGATAAGCGCAATCGCGGTTTCGTCAATCGTTTTGCCCTTGGCGAGAATACGCTTGTTGTCAAGACCTATAATATCGCCCTGCTTCAGCTTGAAGCCGTTCATCGTGGTGTCCCTTACCGCGTAAGTTACCTGACCTGCCGCAACGTTTCCTATCGCGTGAATCATATTTGTCTTGTTTTCGGGCACGGTGCCGTCCGAGTTGAACGCAAGCGCGGCTGCAAAGCCCTGAGGCACGTTTTTGGTGGGAATAACGTGTACTTTGCGGTTGGTTACGAGGTCTTTCGCCTGCTCCGCCGCAAGAATTACGTTTGAGTTGTTGGGGAATACGAAGACGTTGGTCGCGTTTATCTTCTGCACGGCGTCCGCAATGTCCTGCGCCGAGGGGTTCATTGTCTGACCGCCCTCGATTACCCTGTCGCACAGCAAATCTTTGAATATATCCGCAAGTCCCTGTCCCGCGCAGATTGCAAGCATGCCCATTTCCTTTTTCTCGGCTTCGAGCTTGGCTTTGAGCGCGCGGTTTTCTTCAAGCATATTTTCTATTTTAAGTCTGTCCAGCTCGCCGAGCTCAAGCGCGTAAGTAAGCGCAACCCCCGGCGTGTTGGTG
>JAIEAS010000046.1 GCA_029071285.1 Clostridia bacterium | reverse complement strand
CGTTACGGCTTCAGCGCGGTCGAATCCATCGGCGACGCGAAACCGCCCAAGAAGTTCCCCGCGCTCGATACAACCTCTGACTTGCTTGCAACTTTAAGTGCAAGCAGCACGTTGAACGTTACGGGCTTTGATTATAACGATATTCTGAATGAAGCGATTGAAAGCGCAGCTTCCCTTCCCAAGTACCCCGCCACCCCTGCCGATAACGACGTTTTGGTTATGCTTTCGGCTTACGGTGCGGCGTACAAAGCTTCGTTTGAAATCACAATCGACAAAAACGGTTATCAGATTGTTTCGTTCTGGATTAAGACTTCCGATCTGAAAGGTTATACCGCCGCAACGGTAACCTTTACCGACAAGAACGACGAAGATACAACCAATTCTATCGCAATAGATACCACCGATATCAAAACCGATATCGGCGATACGGAAGATATTTACAACGGCTGGGTTCAGTGCTTCTTCTTCATTGAAAACGAACTTGACGAAGAAAAGACCGTAACCGTTGATATCAACTTCGGCAACACCACTATTAAGGATACCAGCGTAAACAGCTATAAAGCAGGCTGGCTGGCAGTTGCAAATATGCAGATCCTTAACGTTGACGAGGACACTTTCGGATACACGGGCAGCGGCGACCACACCGCCTCTCTGACTCTTACGAAAGCGGACGAGAAAAAGACCGCGGAATTTGACTCGGTTTACGGTTCACAGGCAAACGATATTAAAACGGGCATTGCTAACCCCGCGCACTACACGGGCGCGAACGGCGGCAGCTCGCATATAGTGAACAACGGCAGCCTTATCCCCGGCTACGATAACAAAAACGACAATGCATACGCAGGCCTTATCAATAAGGAATATTTCGGCGACTACAGCGGCGACTGGAAAACTTCACTGCTTACCGCGTTTAACGTAAGCGCAACGGACGCAGATCTCGCATGGAAAGAAGTATTCGGTTCTGCATCCATTCAACCGCTTATTATAGTAAACGAATTAAGATCGCGTTACCTTCTTGAAAAGCAGGCAAATGCAGACAACTATAAAAATTATTATACCTACGACGAAGAAACAAACGAATACGTTAAGGTTGGCGAAACGGATGAGTTTGACGAAAACACCAGATATTTCTCCGAAAAAGATATTCTGAACTACGGTTTTATCGGCGAATCCGCTTCAATTTCCGCAAACAGCTATACGACGGTAAGCGTCAGAGTTAAAGTTTCGGCGAATGCGGTTGCGTATATCTACCTCGTAGACAGCGATTCCGCAACCAAAGACGTCCTCTCCTTCACCGCTCCGAACTTCACCTTCTACTACGATAACGAAGGCAACGTTCTTGACGAAGAGTTTGACGAAGATTGGGACAGAACCGAACACAAGAGCCACGTCGTTTACACCCTCCGCGAGGACGGGCTTTACGAGGACAAGGACGGCAAGCTGTACGCTAATACCTGGAACTATAATAAGGTTTACAAAAACGAGCAGCAGACCTACTACACCGCAGACGGCGTACAGGTAAGCTTTGAAGACGTTGTTGACGGCGAAACCTATTACAAAGACGCAAACCACACAACGGTTGCAGACCACGTTCTTGTGACAAGCAATGGCGAGGCTACCGTTTACGAGTGCATAGACGGCGAATACTATTATATAGTTAAAGGCGTTGCCGCAAGCAAGGTTACTCCCTTTAACAAGAGTATTGCAAGATACGACTACACAGGTCTTTCGAAAGATTACGTAGCGGTTATCGACGGAAATAAGGACGGCAACGACTGGATTACCGTAAACTTCATAATCAGCGCGGGTAGCGAAGCCAAGAACTACCGCCTCGAGCTTTGGAGCGGCGAACGTGAAAAGACCGAAACCGAAGGCAACACTGCAGGCGGCGCAGTACTGTTTGATTACAGCTATTACACCGTTTCGGACAGCACGGTAGTCGACGCATACGAAACCAATATAATCAACGCGTACAAAGACCTTCTTGAAGAAAACAGAGTTCTGAGCGACAAAGAAATTGCATCTTCCGACGAGAATATAAGCTATTACGAAAAACTCGTTGAAGAAAAGCTCGGTAAAGACGCGGTTAAAAACAGCAATTACGAAATACTGAAAAACTATCAGGCAACCTACTACACCTTCAGTCTTTACGACTCGGCTAACTACGTTCCTTTCAACGCGGACGTTGCAGAGGATAATCAGACGGGTTATAACTACACTGCGGGCGACTATTCGGAAACGCTTGCTTACCTGAATATCGTTGACGGAAACAACCGCATAATCTTCACCGATTACTCGGCTATCGACCAGTCGTTCAAAATCGACACCGACGACGACAATCCCGATGATACAACTGATAAGGATAAAGACACTTCGGTTTGGCTGCTTGTTTCTTCAATCGTTCTCGTAGTTGCGCTGCTGTTTGCGATACTCTCTATCGTTATCAGAGATATGGTTAAAAAATCTAAGCGCACCAAGACGACGAGCAAAAACAACTACAATCCCAACCAGCGCAACCGTTACGTAAGAAAGGCTGACAAAGCTAAGAACGACGAGCCCGTTGACGCGGAAGTGGTTGACGAAAGCGAACCCGAAGCAAACGAAACAGCCGAAGAAGTTGAACCTGCCGAAAACAACGAACAGGTTGAAGAAACCGCAGAGACTGAAACTTCGGAACCCGCAGAAGAAGCTCAGACGGAGGAAACATCCGAACAGGTTGACGAGCCCGAGCAAACTGAAAGCGAGCCCGAGAAGCCCGACGAAAACTAATCAATAAAATAAAAAACCTATGCGGATAACCGCATAGGTTTTTTTAATGTATTAAATTCTTAAACCTTTAGGC
>JAIEAS010000045.1 GCA_029071285.1 Clostridia bacterium | reverse complement strand
TGTTATAATGTTGTTACCACACAAATTGAATAAAAAAAGAAATTCTGTGCAAAATGTGAATGGCATTTTGTATCTCTTTTGGCGCAGTATTTTTTTAATATACGTTCAATTTGTGTGGTAACAAATCGGGGATACGCGTGCAGGTGTGTTTCCCGGTTTGGGAACACACTTTTTATTTGAGGAGAAAAGTATTGCGCGAAAAAATTGTTACCACACTTTTAGAACGTATCCTTGAACTGACCGAAGAAAGTCCGCTGACCTTAAAACAGGAGGAGGACGAAAACGGCACCGTAACCGTTACAATTACGGTAGCGATAAAAAACGATTGATGCGGCTGCACCTGCAAAAAAGTTTAAGCCCTGCTTATTGCAGGGCTTTTTTTTTACGGCATTATTTTATTTAAATTTCTTTCTTTGACAATCAAAATAAATCGTGCTATATTATAAATGCGAATAAAAATAATAGCGGGGATATTATGAAAAGGTTATATAAGCATTCTGCCGCGTTAGCGGTAATATTGAGCTTAATTCTGTTTACTTCCGTGCTTGCGTCGTGTCTGAAAGTGGGACCGAACGGAAATCCCGATAGCGACGCGGGGTACTGCGTCGTTACGTTCGTTACAAACTGCTCTGCAACGGTACCGGAGCAGACGATTGAAACCGGCGGTAAAGTCAGCGAGCCGAATATAACGATTCCCGGATATACGTTAGACGGCTGGTACGCAGGGGACGCAAAATGGAATTTTAATACCGATACCGTAAGCGGGCAAACGCTTACCCTTACCGCCCGTTGGAAAAAGATACAGAGCGGGGCTAAACAGGTTACGGTTACCTTCGTAACGGGTTGTTCCGCGACGGTGCCTCAACAGACGGTTGACGTCGGAGGCAAGGTGAGCGAGCCGAATATAACCAATTACGGTTATACGTTAGACGGCTGGTACACGGCAGGCGGCGCAAAATGGCGGTTTGGCGTGGATACCGTAAGCGGAGAAACGCTTACGCTTACCGCGCATTGGACGGCTATTCCGGTCGAAAACAAAGACGTTACCGTTACGTTCAACGTAGGGCTTGCCGCGCGGAAAGTCGGCGTGTATAATCCCGCAGCCGTTACGACAAAGGCGGGCAACAAAATAACCGAACCTTCGCTCACGCGCGCGGGCTACACGGTAGAAGGCTGGTACGTAGAAGACGGCAGTCAGAAGTGGGACTTCGGCACGAGCAGGTTGCTTGAAAACATAACCCTTTTCGCCAAATGGAAAAGCAGCAGCGGTACGTCCGTTGGCTACACGCCTGCAATGACGGAAAACGGCACGCTGTACATTCACTATTTGCGCCCCAACAACGATTACGACGGTTGGGCGGCGTGGGTATGGACTACCGGAAACGGCAAACGGTACACCGGCGTAACCGTGGATAAGTCCGGCTGCGTTATAGCGGTAAATCTCAGCGCGTTCAGTAATCCTTCGTCGATTAATTTTAAAATAGCGGAAATTTCCGCGAGCAACGTTTGGGGCGCGGAGGACGGCGGCGACGTCAAGCTTAATCTTGCGGATACTCAAAAAGTGGGCGGAAGTTATCACTGGTACGTAACCCAGGGCAATACGGCAAGCGGAAGCAGTGCGTTTGCGGTTTCAAACAGCACTACCGAGCCTAAGCGCGCAAGCATAAGCAACGTGAACCGTCAGACCGCTAAAAATCTGCCTGTTATGAACACGGTAGACGGTTGGGACGAAATGGGCGTAGGCTATCAGATTTTCGTTGCGTCGTTCTGCGACAGCAACGGCGACGGCGTGGGCGACCTCAACGGAATAACGAGCAAACTCGACTATCTGCAAAGCCTTAACGTAGACGTACTGTGGCTGACCCCCGTACAAAGCAGCGAGTCTTATCACGGCTACGACTGTTACGACTATTACAGCATAGACAGTAAGTTCGGCACCAACGCCGACTACCGAAATCTCGTAAACAACGTGCATAAGCGCGGTATGAAGATTATAATGGATTTGGTCGTCAACCACACTTCACAGCAAAACGAGTGGTTCCAGAAATCCAAGGCGGGCGTAGTGGAACAGGTAACCTATCAGGACGGCACAAAGGCTACCGTAAACTACCGCGACTTCTATCGCTGGAAGAATACGAGCGGCAACCGATACGAACCCGCGGGCGACGGCTGGTACTTCTATTCGTCGTTCGGCGGCTATATGCCCGAACTTAACTACGACTATCAGCCCGTGCGCGACGCTATGGTGGACGTTGCGGCTTACTGGATGAACTACGGACTGGACGGCTTCCGTATGGACGCTATCAAGCACGTGTTTATGTGGGACGAAAGCGAAAATGCCTACGGCGACGTTGAGGGCGGCAGTTACGATATACCCTACAACTACAACCTCACGAAGAACGTTGAGTTCTTCAAAGAGTTTAATTACAGGCTGAAAACCAAATTCCCGCACTGCTATCTTTTGGGCGAGCAGTTGAACGGCGACCCCTCTCAGGTTTCACCCTTCTATGCTGGTATGGATTCGCTGTTTGACTTTAACACGTACTTCAACTTGCCGAATCGTATTAACGGTTCTGACGGCGGCGTGGGCGCACAGGCATGGGCGTTCAACAACAATGCACAGACGTACGCAAACGACAGAAACGGCAGACCTATCAACAGCATGATAAGCTCTAACCACGACGTCGACAGGCTCAACGCCAAAATAGGGGGCAGTACCGAAAAAACCAAACTGTATATGGCAGTCATTCTGACTATGCCGGGGCTTCCGTGGATTTACTACGGCGACGAAATAGGGCTCGTCGGCGATAAGAGCAATAACAAGGGCGACGACGGCTTACGCCAGTCTATGAAATGGACGGCCGGCTGGGCGAATAAGTGCACCGCAATATGGGATTACAAAATAAACAATAATACGAAGAGCGTTGCCGACCAGCAAAAGGACAGCAGTTCTTTGCTCAGCTACGTAATGAAGCTAACCAAGTTCCGCAACGACAACCCCGCCTTAATCAGCGGCACCGCCAACTGCTCCGAGCAGGACGGAATGTTGAAGATAGTTATTACGGGCAGAGGAAAAACGTATACCGTTTACCATAATTTTTCATCGGGCAGTAAGACCGTCAACGGCAACGTTTTATTCGGCAGTAAAACGATTCCCGCATACGGCACTACGATTGTGGGATAACACGTTAAAAAAATAAAAACACCACCCGCATGGCGGGTGGTATTTTTATTATTCGTCATTGACTTCACTGCGTTCCGCTCGGAATGACACAGGGGCGGGTGTCCCCATCCGTCATTGCGAGCGAAGCGAAGCAATCCAGAAGCGGAAGAAGAAAAAGGCATAAAGGCTGGATTGCTTCGGCGTAGCCTCGCAATGACGATAAGGTGCGGCTCGGTTATTGTTTTACGTTGAAAACCTGCCGTTCCGAACCGCTAAAAAATTAACAAAATTTTCATACTTATATTTTTTAAAGTTTGCTTGACAAACCGTTTTCCGAGTGATACACTGTTAATAAATAAAGCAATTTGATAATTATTAACATTTATTTTCCACGATACTTATAATTTAAGAA
>JAIEAS010000044.1 GCA_029071285.1 Clostridia bacterium | reverse complement strand
AAAATTTTCACTCTTGCGTCGCCTGTTTCTCTGCCTAAAAGGCTTATACTTTCAAACCTTACGCCGTCGACAATCTTTTCGCCGAGCGTTACGGGTTTAATGTCCAGCGAATCGTCAAAATTATTCCAAAGCGTCGAAGGTGTCAGAATATTTGGCAATTTTTCTCCTTTTACCGTGTAAAAATCAAGCTGCAAAAATTTACTGTCAAAATACGACAAATGTGTTTGATTTTTTTCGTTCTTACACTTATAATATATTTTACCCAAATATTATAGTCCTTTTGTCAGAATAAATCAAGCGTTGAAATGGAGTTTAAAAAAATGGCTTTGATTTCGGTTTCTGACGATCTTGCGAAAAAATCGTTCACAAGCGTCGAAAACAAATTTATCACCAAATATATGCCTCACCTTGAGCCAAACTCGGTGAAGGTATACCTTTTTTCGCTCTATCTCTATCAGAACGGACTTAATTCTTACACAATAGACGACGTAGCGCAAAAGCTTTCACTTACAGAGCAGGAAATTATAAATTACTACGAGTATCTTGAAGAACTCGAACTCGTTGCTATTCTCTCCCGCTCGCCTTTTGAAGTAAAAATCCTTGACGCAGACAATATAAACGGCACGCCCAAGAAATTCAAGCCCGAAAAGTACGCAGATTTTACAAAGAACGTACAAAACGTTTTAAAAGGCAGAATGATTTCACCGAACGAGTTCAGGGAATATTTCGTGCTTTTGGAAGAATACGGCTTTGAGCAAAACGCGCTTATTATGATAATCAATTATTGCGTAAATTTGCGCGGCGATAAAATCGGTTATCAGTATATTAAAAAAGTAGCTAAAAGCTTTGCGGACGAAAAGGTTACTACGGTCAAACGCGTAGACGAAAAGTTGTCTGCATTCACCTCCTCGACCTCTGCGCTTATTAAAATATTCAATGCTGCAGGTATTAACAGAAAGCCCGATATCGACGACGACAAGCTTTATAAAAAATGGACCTCGGAATTTCAGTTCGAGGACGACGCAATTATTTGCGGAGCAAAATACTTTAAGGCAAAGACGGTTGAAAAACTGGACGAAGCATTGTGCGAACTTTACAAAAACAAAAAGTTTGACGTCAAAGAAATAGAAGATTACTGCAAGAATAAAAACTCGGTCTATACCGCAACGCTTGAAATTGCGCGCGCGTTGGGTGTGTATATGCAGAACTCCGCGCCGTATATCGAAAATTACGTCAACGTTTGGTACAACTACGGCTACTCCTTCCTTTGTTTAAAATCAGTCGCCAATTATTGCTTTAAGCACAATATGAAGTCTTTTGAAGATATGAGCGTGTTTATAGGCGAACTGTACAAGGAAGGCATTGTTACCGACCAGAACGTCGGAGAATACATAAGAAAACTCGACGCCGACGACAGATTTATCAAGGAAGTTTTAACCGTCTGCGGGCTTACGAGAAAAATTATCAGTTGGGACAGAGAAAGCCTTGCAAGATGGCGCAGCTGGAATTTTTCGGATTCAATGATATTAGAGGCGGCGAAACTTTCCGCAGGCAAATCAAATCCCGTAGCCTACATAAACGGCATACTTTCAGGCTGGAAAACAGACGGAATATTCGAAGTTGAAAAGATTACGCGGACGCCGTCATATAAGCCTGCAAACACAGATACGCGCGCAGAACGCGCCGCGGCGGAAGCGCACTTCTTTGAATTACGGCACGCCGCCGAGGACAGAGCCGAAAAGGCGCTGCGCACCGCCACTTCCGACGAGGTTTACGGCGATATTCACAGACAGTTAAACGAGCTTGCAATAGAGCTTGCATTTGCGGAAATCAAAGACGCGGCAAAGGCCGAACAGCTTTCGGAACAAATTGCAAAACTCGAAGCCGACGGCGATAAACGACTGAAAGAGCTTGGCATAAACAAAGCCGACTTCACCCCCCGCTATTCCTGCAAAAAATGCGACGACACTGGTTACGGCAAAGACGGCAAGCCCTGCGAATGTATGATTAAATTTCTATCCGAAAATAATTAAAAAACGGACGGCTAAGCCGTCCGTTTTAATTTATAT
>JAIEAS010000043.1 GCA_029071285.1 Clostridia bacterium | reverse complement strand
TTACCGCCCGCGTCGAGTATACATTTTTCCGCCGAACGCGAAAACGAGTTTGCTGTTACCGAAATATTTTTGCGTAGATCCGTTCTGCCCAAAACTTTTATATAAGTTATATTTTGTTTATTGCCAAAAATCCGCTTTTTTATTTCGTTGAAATCTGCCTCTTCGCCGTCTTCGAAAAGTCTGAAAATATCGCCTACGTCAACGACTTTTTTTACGCCTTTTTTAACCTTTTTTGCACGAATTTTTTCGGGCGTTTCAACCGCGTAATTTTCAACTTTTACCTGAAAAAATTTTGCTTCGAGTTCAGCTATCAGACCCTTTGAAATTTCAAGATTTTTCCCATCCGTAACAGCGCAGAAAAGGGGCGTGGATTTGTAAGATTTTTTATCCGAAAAATCTTCAGTCGCGCCGTCGGAGCTTACGTAATTTTCGGGCTCGAGCGCGCAGAAAATGCCCAGTCCTTTGCGCCTGATTGCAATGCGGGCGCACAGCTTTTTTACCGCGCGGAAGCTTTCAGATTTTTTGCAGAGTCTGCCCTCGAAACCGCGCTTTGTAAGCTCGTCTTTCAGCTCGGAATAGCAGTCCTTAACTCCGCCGTCCGCCACCTCAAGCCGCTCGGAAAAACTCTTGGATTTAGCCCTTGCAACGGGCTTTGCTTTCGGCTCTTCCGCGGATTGCTCTATCTGCTCAACGGGCGGTTCCGCCGATAGCGCAACCTGCTCTTCTTCGCAAGAAATTTCAGCCTGAGGCGGCTCAACCGGTTGCGCCTCTTTTATCTGTTCTTCAAAGGGTTCGGCAACGGTCTGCCGCTCTTCAGCGGGCGCGGACAAGACCGGTTTGTTTTTGACTTTGCGCGGGCGCGCGGAAATTATTTCCGCAATCATCACCACGAAAATTATCGCCGCGGCGCACAGCAGCACCGCCGCAAGCCCCGTTGAAAAATCCACCGCAAGAAGGTTATTCATATTTCACCCCGTAAAAACCGTTTTACTTACATAATACGTTTCCGGGGTGTAAAAGTGTGCAGCCTTATGGAGCAAAAAAATTTTTTGCACAAAATTAATTAAAACGCTTGCTTGTTACGCCGCGTAATGAATTATAGTATAGTCGAGGAAAAAATTATGGCAAAATTTAAAGCAATTCCGCAAGGGTATCTGACGGTCGGCGAAGCCGCTAAGAAAATGGGCGTAACCGTTCGCGCGCTGCAATACTATGACCGCGAGGGGCTGTTCAGTCCGTCCTGCATAAGCGAGGGAGGGCGGCGGCTGTACAACGATAAAGATATAGTTAAGCTGCATCAGATATTAACCCTTAAATCGTTGGGATTTTCTTTCGCCGAGATAAAAAACCGTTTGATTTCCATCGATACGCCGCAAGAGGCGATAGCCGCATTGACCGAGCAAAGCAATTCGATTCAGGCGCAAATTGAAGTCCTTAACCAATCGTTACAGGCAATCGGGCTGCTGAAAAGCGAGATCGAACAGATGCAGACCGTCGATTTTTCAAAGTATGCGGATATAATCGTCAATTTGCAGATGGGAAATAAATATTACGGTCTTATTAAATATTTTGACCAAAATATGCTTGACCACTGCCATAAAAAATTCGACAGAGATACGGGCGCCGCTTTCATAAAAAAATTCAACGCGGTTCTGAATAAAACCGAACGCTGTATGAAAAGAGGCGTCGCGCCCGACAGCGGTGAAGGGCAGGCTATCGCAAAGCAATTCTGGGAGCTAATAACCGAGTTTACCGACGGCGATATGAGTATGCTGCCCGAGCTTTTAAATTTAGGAAACGCTCAGACGGACAGTAGAGAATACGGCGATTTGCAAAATTCGCTGAACGCTTTTATCAAACCCGCGCTGGAGACTTACTTCGGCAATTCGGGGATAGACCCTTTCGAGGCAAAAAATGAGTAACGCAATCGAGATTACGCAATTAAAAAAGAATTACGGCTCAAACGCCGTACTCAAAGGCATAAGCTTAGCCGTCCGCAAAGGTGAAATCTTTGCCTTGCTCGGCGCAAACGGCGCGGGGAAAACGACTGCTTTGGAATGTATCGAAGGCTTGCGCTCTTACGACAGCGGCACGATTACGGTCAACGGCAAAACAGGTATTCAGTTACAGTCCTCTGCTTTGCAGGCGCATATTAAGCCTATGGAGGCGGTTAAACTGTTTGCGAAATGGAATAAAACCGAGCCCGATACGGAAATGCTTAACTCCCTCGGAATACCCGAACTTTCCAAAAAGAAATACGCGGATTTATCAACGGGACAAAAACGCAGACTGCATCTTGCGCTTGCCCTTATCGGCAACCCCGATATTATTTTTCTTGACGAGCCGACGGCGGGGCTTGACGTCGAGGGGCGGGTATCGCTGCACGAACAGATACGCGCCTTAAAAGCGCAGGGCAAAACGATAATTCTTGCAAGCCACGATATGGCGGAAGTCGAGGATTTGTGCGACAGAATAGCCGTTTTAAAGGACGGTAATATTGCTTTTATCGGGACGGTTGACGAATTTACCACCGTCGGGGGCAGCCGTCATATTATCCGCATAAAGACTTCGGACGGGCAGGAAGATTACGAAACGGAAAACCTTACCGAAACGCTGCTTTCGGTACTTACAGTGTACAAGCAAAAAGGAATAGCCGTAACGGATATACAAACGGAGAGAGTTTCGCTTGAACAGAATTTTATAAACGTTGTGAGAGGTGCTGAATAATGAGGGCTTTATTGTACGGAATCGGTCTGCAATTCAAATTTGATATACGCAGCAGGAGTATGCTTATTACCTGTTACCTCGTACCGCTTGTGTTCTTTCTGTTTATGGGCGGGATATTTACGTCTATCGACGCGGCGGCGGCAAAAACGCTCATTCCGTCAATGACCGTATTTACCGTAACGATGAGCGCGCTTATGGGATTCCCGCCCGCCCTTGCCGAAGTTTACGGGACCGACGTTAAAAAGGTTTACAAGGCAAACGGCGCACCCATATGGTTCGGCGTTGTAACTCAGTTTGTTTCGTCGTTTATACATACTTTTATAGTCTGCCTTATTATCTTCGCGCTTTCACCTCTCGTGTTCAAAGCGGAACTGCCCGCTAACTTATTGTGGTATTTTTTATCGCTGACTGTACTGCTTGCGGTAACTCTTGCCGTCGGTTGTGTTTTCGGACTTCTGATAAAACAGCAGGCAAAGCTGACGATGGCGGCAATGATAATTTTTCTTCCATCGATTATGCTGTCGGGGATTATGTTCCCCGCAGATATGCTGCCGCGTTTTATGCAATATGCCGCCTATGCCTTCCCCGCGGCGACGGCGTTTAAGGCGATGACCGATTTTCAAGTCTGGCATATACCCGTCCTGCTTGCCGTCTTTGCCGCCCTCTGCGGAGTTATTGCGCTTCTGTTAAAATTCAAAATCAGGCGTTAAATTTATTAAAACAAAAAGCTCCCGAACGGTTTGCTCGGGAGCTTTTTGCAAATTTAAAATGCGGTTCACAGATTTGCTTTTTCAACCGCCTTTTTCCAGCCGTTTAAAAGGGCTATCCTTTCGCCCTCGCTCATTTTAGGGACGAACTCCCTTTCCACGGCGAAGTTGCTTTTTATCTCGTCGAGCCCGCCCCAGTAACCCGCGTTAAGCCCAGCGAGGTACGCCGCGCCCAAGGCGGTGGTTTCCGAAATTTTCGGGCGGACGGCGGTACAGCCCAGTATGTCCGACTGAAACTGCATTAAAAAATTATTTCCGCAAGCCCCGCCGTCGACCGCCAGGCGGGCAATTTTTACGCCCGCGTCCTTTTCCATTGCCTGCGCAAGGTCGCACACCTCGTAAGCGATTCCCTCCAGCGCCGCCCGCACGATATGCTCGCGCGAAGTGCCGCGGGTTATGCCCGTAATAGTGCCGCGCGCCGACGAATTCCAGTACGGAGCGCCAAGTCCCGTGAGCGCGGGCACGACGTACACGCCGCCGCTGTCCGCGACCTTAGTTGCCTGAACCTCGCTGTCCGCCGCGGAGGATATAAGCTTCATTTCGTCGCGCAGCCACTGCACTATCGCCCCGCCAACGAATACCGAGCCTTCGAGCGCGTAACAGGGCTTGCCGTCCGCCGAAGCGCAGAGAGTGGTGACCAAACCGTTCTGACTTTTGACCGCCTTCCTGCCCGTGTTCATTAAAAGGAAACAACCAGTGCCGTAGGTATTTTTAACGTCGCCCGCGTCCGTGCATAGCTGACCGAAAAGCGCCGCCTGCTGGTCGCCCGCAACTCCGCACACGGGAACGGGCGCGCCGAGAATTTCCGCGTCCGTACAGCCGTAGTTAAAGCTCGAGGGCTTAACCTCGGGGAGCATACTTTCGGGAATGTCAAACAGCCTTAAAAGCTCGGCGTCCCATTTAAGTTTATGTATATTAAAAAGCATCGTGCGGCTTGCGTTGGTGTAGTCGGTGGCGAATATCCTGCCCTTTGAAAGCTGCCACAAGAGATAGGTGTCCACCGTGCCGAAGGCAAGCTCGCCCCGCTCCGCGCGCTCGCGCGCGCCGTCAACGTTGTCTAAAATCCATTTTATTTTGGTTGCCGAAAAGTACGCGTCGGGCACCAGCCCCGTCTTGTTGAAAATCTTTTCCGAAAAGCCGTCGCGCTTCAACCCCTCGCAGTAAGACGCCGTTCTGCGGCACTGCCAGACTATGGCGTTATAAATGGGTTCGCCCGTCTTTTTGTCCCAGACCAAAGTCGTTTCGCGCTGGTTGGTAATTCCTATCGCGGCGATATCCTTTGCGGAAAGCTTCGCGTTTTTAAGCGCCTCTTCCACGACTTTAAGGCTTGAGCCGAGTATATCCTTCGGGGAATGCTCCACCCAGCCGGGCTGCGGATATATCTGCGGAAACTCCCGCTGGGCAAGCCCGACGATATTTGCGCGCCTGTCGAATATTATCGCGCGCGAGCTGGTTGTCCCCTGGTCTATTGCAAGAACGTACATAATTTATCTCCTGTATTTGCGGTAGGCGTTATTTATTCTGAAAAGTAATATTTTCGCGGCGGATTATGGGATAGCGGAAAAGAGTGCCGCCGTCAAGATTTTCCGCGTGCATATCCACCGCCGAAACCGCGTGATTTTCGTAAGTCTGGTAATAATATATCCCCTTCGCCGCGTTGCAGCACGAGGTGTAAATGGAAATTTCGTAACCGTCTTTGCCGATAATGCACGCGCCGCGCGGCTGGCACACCGAGCCGAGGATATGGAAAAACTGGTTTACACTCTCCTCTTCGCCGTCTCCCGAAACCGAGTTCATTTTCACGAACGCTGCCCGCACGAAACGCGACTGCGACGACAAATCGCCGGGCAGTCCGAGCGCGCCCATTCCTCTGCTGTAAGCAGATAAATTGAGCTTGTCCGAAAATTTGTTTTCGGGGTCGCGGGGCGATAAGCTCATATAGTTGTTAAGATTGAAAAGCTGTTCGTCAAAGGGCGGATTGTTGGTGAGCACACCCACTGGGTTGTCGTAAATTTTCAGCCCCTCTTTCACAAACTCAACCGTTATAGCTTTTTGCTTGTCCGCGATAATCCAGTGCAGCTGCGCCGCGAGCATACCCTTAGCGTATTCGACGGCAATAAGGTTTATGCCTTCGAGTTCTTTCAAAGCTTCTTTAACGCTCGCGCACTTGCCGAGTATATAGGGGATAAACTCGTACTGCGCGAGGTTGAGCTTGCCCGTTTCCGCCTTGCCGTAATACGCGTTGCCCACGAAGTTGAGCCCCGCCATACACAGCCCTTTTTCGTTGACCGCGTCGTAATACAGCGGATAATCGTCAGGCACGAACGCCATTCCGATTATTGCGTAATGGGTTTTAAGCGCGCCGGTATTTTTGAACGGAAGCGGAAAATTGCGCGGTGTTACCGTAACCTCTTCCGCGTAAGAAAAATCGTAATCGAGCGTCCGCCCGAAGTAAAAATCTTTTGTCTTATAACACGCCGCCGTACACATAAGCTCACCTCAATTATAATTATAACCTGTTTTTTTAAATTTGAAAAGCCCCCGTTTCCCTTTTTCGGAAAACGGGGGTTAATTATTATTTCGGCAGATAAAATTCAATATTGCAAATACTATAGCTATGAAAAGAATAAAATTACTCGTGCTGTCTGTCTTATTAGCTATTACTGGTTGCTCCTGCGCCGCAATAGCAAAACCAAAAATTCCCGCTTATGCGCAAGCAACTTGCTCAAACTATGAGGAACTTTCTATTACGCTATTGCATCCTCATATCGAAAAAGCAATATCAGATTATTACGGATATAACCGCCGCTACGAAATAGGCGACTCACAGCTTGAAATTTTAGAAAGAAAGGGTAACGTTTTTACCGTTAAAATTACGGTGGATACTTTCGAGGGCGCGCACAATAATTACTTTACGGAAATTCTGAAATTTACTATAACTCCCTTTTCAGTAACTCTTGACGATTATTCTCATAGTGAATTTAATAAATAGAAAAATCCCCGTTTTCTTTTTCGGAAAACGGGGACTTAATAGTCCTTTTTTACAATTAATGTTGATAAATATTTTAAATTGTAATATAATGTTGGCATACCAACATTATATTTTTAATCTACAATATTTTCACGGCTAAATATAGGCGAATTAAAAAATTCTTGTAAAGTAATATTTACACCTTCGCAAACGCCGTAAATTGTAGAAAGCTTAGCAGTCTTACTCCTTGGCATAGTAACTATTGTTGAACGGGGAATGCCGCACATATTGGCAAAAGCATTAACATTCATTTCTTTTTCTTCCGCAAGTTCCATAATCCTTGCATAAACAGCATCAACTAATCTCATATTTTTTTTACCCTCTTTTGTTGGTGTACCAACAAGGGTATTATATGTGCTTATGGAATTTTTGGTCGTTGGTGCACCAACGCTTATGAAAATCCGGATTAAAATGGAGTTATTTATAAATGATAAAAACTTGTTGCTGTACAGGACACCGCCCGAAGGGTTTTCCGTTTAAGTACGGCGTTGACAAACAGAAACACAACGACTATTTAAAAAAGCTCGAAGAAAAAATAAAGCTTGCTATTACCGAGTACGGAATAACAAACTTTATTTCGGGTATGGCTTTGGGCACAGATTTAGACTTTGCGGAAATTGTATTGAAACTGCGGAAGTATTACCCTGTTACCTTAGAGTGCGCTATTCCTTGCCCTAATCAAACTTCAAAATGGAACGATAAAGACAAGTTGCGCTATAACGGCATTTTAAAGCGTGCGGACAAAATAAACATTATTTCCGAGCGGTATACCACCGAGTGTATGTTAAAGCGTAACCGCTATATGGTGGATAAAAGCGAGCTTGTAATTGCAGTATTCAACGGCATTGAAAAAGGCGGTACTTGGTACACGATTAACTACGCACATAAAGAAAATAAATCTATCGTGCTAATAGACTTATACAGGGGGGATAAATGAAAAAGATATTGAAATATATATTAATAGGTATTTTGCTGTTTGTTGCGGTAATCGTAATTGAGTTTTGTTGCCTATACGCGGTGCAAGGTGATAATATATGGAACTTTTTTAAAGATGTCTGGAACTGGTACAAAACTTTACTTTAAATTTTAGTGCAAAAATAAAACCCCGCAAACGCGGGGTTAAAATTTTGGTGCGCCCGAATGGATTCAACCGAAACCCCTGAAGGGGTCCCCTCGGTTGGGCGTCGCTTCGCTCGCACGAACAAGCGGCACATAGCGTAAGCGCATACGCGCTTCGGTACGACGGAGGCTATTGCTCTATAATAAACAGTCCGCCCGCACAAATGTGCGGGCGGACTGTTTGGTGTACCCGACAGGGCTCGAACCTGCAACCGTCAGAATCGGAATCTGAAACTCTAATCCAATTGCGCTACGGGTACGTATATTATCTTGTAAAGGCGTTTTTATCTTCGTCGTAGGTGTAACCCAGATTATCCAGCCGCGACAAGATTGTTTCGCACGGTATATCCAGACTGTCGCAAAGCTCATCAAGCGAGGAGTACTCGTCGCGCAGCTTGGTGTTTATAAAAGAGAGTAAAATAAAATCGTCCTGCGGCAAATCCATAGCGGTATTATACCACAAAACAAATTAATTGCAAATCTTAATATGCCGTGATATAATTATTTTAAAATTAATTGCAGGTGTAAATATGTCGAAAACGGTTGTCGTGGGAATGAGCGGCGGCGTGGATTCGTCCGCGGCTGCGCTCATTTTAAAACGGCAGGGCTACAACGTAATAGGGCTGTATATGCTCAACTGGGAAGAGGAAGACGCCCGCGGCGCGTGCAGTGCCGAAGCCGACTACGCCGACGTTCAGCGCGTGTGTTCGGCACTGGATATCCCCTACTACAGTGTGAACTTCGCAAAGCAGTACGAGGAGCGCGTCTTTTCATATTTCCTTGCGGAATATAAGGCGGGCAGAACTCCCAACCCCGACGTTTTGTGCAACCGCGAAATTAAGTTCGGTCCCTTCCGCGACTATGCGCTGAGTTTAGGCGCGGACTTCGTTGCGACGGGGCATTACTGCAAGATAGAACACGCGAACGGCAGACACCGTCTTTTAAAAGCCGCGGACGCGGGCAAGGACCAGACCTACTTTTTAAATCAGGTGCGCGAGGAACAGCTTGCAAACGTGCTGTTTCCGCTCGCGGATATGCCCAAGACGGAAGTGAGAAAGCTTGCCGAAGAAAACGGACTTGCGACCGCTTCGAAGAAGGATTCCACGGGGATATGCTTTATCGGCGAGCGCAATTTCAGAAAATTTTTACAGAACTACCTGCCCGCGCAGAGCGGAAAAATTCTTACCCTCGGCGGCGAAAAGGTCGGCGAACATATCGGGCTTATGTACTACACGATAGGTCAGCGCAAGGGGCTTGACCTCGGCGGACGGGCGGGCGAAGAAGGCAGGTGGTTCGTCGTAAAAAAGGATTTGAAAAACAATATCCTCTACGTCTCCCACGGCGACGAAAGCCCGCTGTACTCGAAGGCGTGCAGAGTTTCGGGACTGAACTGGATTGGCTTTGAGCCCGATATATCCTTTGACTGCACGGCGAAATTCCGCTACCGCCAGTCCGAGCAGAAAGTGCGCGTAACGCTGAAAGACGGCGGTGCGCTCGTGGAATTTAACGAGCCTCAGCGCGCCGTAACCGAAGGACAATACGCTGTGTTTTACGATGAAGTTGCCTGCCTCGGCGGCGGGGTTATAGAGGAAGTTTACTACTGATTATATGGGAATGTTATATTTAAAAGTACTGATTATTATGTTGGTGCTTGCCGCGTTCGCCGTGCCGGGGTTCGCGCTGAAAAAACTTAAAATGATAGGCGAGGGCGGAACGCTCACCCTCTCGAACGTGCTTTTATACGTCTGCCAGCCCGCGCTGGTAGTCAAATCCTTTTGCGTGTTTACGGACGCGGAATTCGAGGTCGTCCAATCGGTAAGCCGATTAATTCTTTTGAAAAACTTTGGCATATCCTTTGCCTTTGCGGTCGCCTCGCTCTTATTAATGCTCGGCGTTTCAAAATTAGTTTTTATAAAAGCTAAGGACAAAAGCGCGGCGAGGGTTTACTCGTACGTGGCGGTGTTTTCAAACTGCGGGTTCTTGGGCGTGCCCTTCGTCGAGGCGTTCACCGACGGCAACCCGCTTGCGACAATGTACGTAATGGTGTTCAACGTCGCGTTCATAATTCTGTGCTGGACGGTGGGCGTGGTTCTGATTACCGGCGACTTCAAGCAGATACGCCCCAAGAAGGTATTTTTAAATCCCGCGATAATAACCAGCGTGGTTGCAGCGGTACTTTTCTTCGTACCGGAAATAAACTTTTTTATGATTGACGCGGTAAAAGGGCTCGGGATATTCCCCAAATATCTCGGCTACTGCACCGCGCCGCTGTCTATGATAATCGTAGGAATACGCCTTGCCGAAACTCCCGCGAAAAGTCTGTTCTGCAAAAAAGGCGTGTATATATCCGGCGCGTTAAGGCTTATCGTTGCACCCTTTTTAACTCTGCTTTTAGTGTTGCCGTTTACCCGGTTTTTCGGCGCGGGCGCGGACTGCGGGTTTGAAGAATACGTTTACCTTGCGCCCGTGATAGCAATGGCAATGTCGCCCGCCGCCTCGGTCGTGGCTATGGCGGAAACCTTTGACGGCGACAAGGAAACCGCAACCGCCGCCTTCGTCACGGGCACGATATTAAGCGTAGTTACAATCCCCTGCGTAATAACCGCAGTTATAGCAATATTCGGGATACCGATATAGTAAACATAAAAAGCCGCCGACGGAAAATCCGTCGGCGGCTTTATTTATTGATTAATCCTGCGTTTTGCGTTTGCGGGTTACCACCGAGCGCTTTATCGTGCTGAAAAAGCTTGCGGCGAAACGCTTTGCGTCGAACCCTTCCGCCCAGTCGGGAGCCTTTAAAAATTCCGTCTTTTTATCGAGCTTGCGCGAGAGCCCCATAATCATACAGTAAGGCAAAACGTCGAGATAGTAGTCGGGGTTTTCGTCAATCATCGTTTCGATTTCTTTAACCTTAGCAAGGCGCAGAAAGTTTTTAAATCCCACCATTCTGCCGTAAAGCTTCTGCGACTCTTCCGCGCGTTTTTCGATAAGCCGCGGCAATAGGTAAACGCTTACCGCAATCCAGCCGAGCGAAATGAACAGCAGATATATATAGTCGTATAAAATCATATACTGCGCGGTAAGCATTATCCACACCATCGCCGCGGCGGGGATAAATATGGGCGTAGCCAGAAGCAGAGTTCCCTTGTAAACCAGCGAATATGCGCGGCGTTGAATCCTCAGCCTGTTCAGAAATTTATACGCCGCGAAAAAGGTCATTGCAACGACCGCAGCCATAAAACCGATTGCAAGCATAAACGGATAATCGTCCGCAATTATTATGCAGTACAAAAAGCATATAAGCGGCGCAAGGAGGGATAAAAACATTACCGTAATTCTTCCGCCGAGAACGCCGCGCGCGTAGGTTACGGGTTCGCCTATTTCTTCTATAAGCTTGCCCGCGGCGTACATTATTCTGTGTCTGCGCCTGCGCCCCGCCGAACCGCGGATATCCCTTGAGGAATAAATATTTCCGCCGTCGAACAGCGCGTTGAAATACCCGACTTCGCCGACGGACGCGCTTTTGGGCAGGTTTTTTATTTTAGTGATAATAACGTCGCGCTTGCCGTCCTTTTTGATTTTTATACAGCCCCTGTCCGCCCATTGCAGAAGCAGGGTGCACAAATCCTTGCGCCTTGCTATGCCGTGCCAGTGCGCGGAAAAGACCATAGTGTTTAAAATAGGCGGAGCAATTTCCACGGGCGCCACCGGTCTGCGTTTTCTGAAAATGAAAGTAACGATAAGCCCAGCCAAAGCAAGCAATCCGACCGCGCCGACGAAGTACCAGTACATACTGAAACGGGTTGCGCGGGTTGTGAAATAACCGTCGGGCAGAAGCGCGGTTATTCTGCACTTGTCGATATTTTTATATTCGGCAGAAAAGCTTATCGTATTGCCGTCGACTGCAAGCCCGCTTTGCCCGCTTATATTGCTCCCGTCCAGAACCACGGATACGCGGTCCGCGTCAAAGTCCTTTGGCATATTCACGGTAACGTCCAGCTTCGACCGTTCGCCGTTTTTGTAATTAAACCACCGCATATCCACTTCTTCGAAGAAGTAAAACCCGAGCGCGCTTTTGCCGTCCTCGTCCTGCGATAAGTCGCAGATATATTCGAGCTGAATATTGTAAAAGGGCCTGTCGTCCTCGTTCCACTTTTTAAAAGTGCCGTCCTTTTCAAGCCGTATATAATTGTTCGTGCCGTTGCGCGCGACCGAAAATTCGCAATCCTTGCCCTCGATTTTTGCGCCGAGCACGGTGATTTCCGCAAGAAAACTCCTGCCCTTTTTCGCCTTGCCCTTTGCGTTTTTAACCGACTTGGCTTTGCCCGCAACTCTGCGCTCGAAGTAAGTCTTCTCGTCCAGAAAAGCGACTTTCAGATTTTCCTTTATATGCATAACTTTATTTTCGTCCACGTCTATCTGCATACTGCCGTTATCATAGGCGTAACTGCCCGCCGCCGCGCGGGCGGTATTTTTAAAAGACGGCAAAAGCGCAATTATAAGCGCCGCCGCAAGCAGTAAAAATATTAAAATTAATCTGATCTTTAATTTCTCTCTCATAGCTCTATTGAAAATTTATACATTTCGGATTTTGAAATCCCGCGGTCCTTTGCGGCCTGCTTTACGGCTTCCTTTTTGTCAAGCCCCGCGGACATATAGTGGGCAATATGCTCCTTTTCTGAAAGGTTGCAAAGCGGGTTTTCCGAAACCTTTGCGCCCTCTACTATTAAAACGTACTCGCCGCGCTTTTCGCCCTGCAAGCCCTCGGAAAGGTTGAAAGTAATTGCTTCTTCGTGCAGTTTGGTAATTTCGCGCACCGCGCAGGCGCTGCGCTCGCCGAAAACGGAAAACATAGCGGATATATCGCGGTCAACGTCCTGCGGCGCAACATGGAAGCAAAGGGTCATATCGAGGTTTTTATACTTTTCCAAAACCGCCTTCTTCTCGCCCGCCTTGTCGGGCAGAAAGCCGATAAACGCGAACTTATCCGCGGGCAGAGCCGAAAGCACGAGCGCGGACAAAAAGGCGTTCGCGCCGGGCACGACGGTATATTCCACGCCCGCATTTTTCAGTTCGGCGCACAATATATTGCCGGGATCGGAAATCACGGGCATTCCCGCGTCGGAAATCACCGCGATATTTTTGCCCTCGTTTGCCGCCGCAATTATCTTTTCCGACGCCTCGCGCTCGTTGAATTTATGGCAAGAGTGCAGCGGCTTTTTAATATCGTACGCGCTTAAAAGCTTGAGCGAATGGCGGGTGTCCTCGCAGAAAATTTCGTCAACGCCGCGCAGAGTTTCCACCGCGCGGTAAGTTATATCCTTCAAATTGCCAATCGGCGTTGCGACCAGATATACCATAGTCTAATCCTCTTTTTTGTTGATAACGGCGGGCAGAATTTCGGTTGCGGGTTTGCCGCCCTTGACCGCCTCGACCATCACGAGATAGGGTTTTGCGCCCTGCTTGCCCGCGACGAACTGAACGCGCTTCACTTCGAGATTTTTAGCTTTTAAAGTGTAAATTAATTCCGCCGTTCTGTCGGCGCGGTTTATGATTGCAAGCCGTCCGCCGAATTTCAGTTTGCGGAACGCGGCTTCGCAAATCTCGGGCAGGGTTAAAGTAATTTCCTTGCGGCACACCGCTTTTTCAAAGGAAGCGTTCTCGAAGCCCGAACGCTCGTAGGGCGGATTGCACAGAATGAGCGAAAATTTATCGTCATAGCTTTTGGGGATTTCCTGCAGCTTGCAGTTCACAACTTCGCACAAAAAGCCGTTCAATTCGGCGGTTCGCCGCGACATATCCGCAAGCGCGGGCTGCATTTCAAATAAAGTAAGGCTTGAAATTTTGGGGTTCAGGCACAGAAAGTGGAAGCCCACAACCCCGCTGCCCGAGCAGAAATCGGCGACGATATCCCCGACCTTTGCGCGCGCAAACTTTGACAGCAGAATACTGTCCGAGGTGAACCTGTAAAGTTCGACGTTCTGTATAATTTTTTTGTCCCCGAAAAATTCTTCGAGAACTTCGCCGTCTTTGAGCATATCCATACTGGAATTATACACTATTGCCGCCCAGCGGTCAAGCACCAAGCGTCCCGCTCTTCTCGTCATTCTGCCCGAGCGTAGCGACGGTTTGCGCACCCCAGTTTTAAAAATTATTTGCTATGGCGCAAAGGCTTGCCGAAGAATCCCCCAAACGCAGTCCGCCCCACCCCGTCATTGCGAGGCTGCGCCGAAGCAATCCAGTCTATAACGCTTTTCACCACTTTTTTTCTGGATTGCTTCACTTCGTTCGCAATGACGATAAGGGGGGCGATAATAATAAACCCGCCCGAGCCGTTTGGCTCGGGCGGGTTATTTTCTCCTCATTTGCCGTAAGACAAAATCAGATGACGTGGTTAATTAATCGATACTGTCGTAAAATCCGTCAACGTCAACGAAAGTATCCTCGCGTTCGCGGCGGATAGCCGCGTCCGTCTTCTTTGTAGTGTCCACCGTGGTCGTAGTGGTTACGATAGCGTCAGGCGGGTATATTGCCTGAGCAGCCGCCGTTTCGGGCTCGGGTTCGGGCAGTTCCGCGGGCTTCGCGTTGTTTGCCGCAAACTTAGCGAACGCCGTCATTATCGCCTCGCCCAACAGCTCCGCGGTAATTCCCTTTTTGTCCGCCGCGTCGAAGCGTTCGGTTGGCATAGCCGACGGGTGCGAGAAGTACATCGTTTTCATTCGCTCGTCCGCGCCGACCGATTTAAGCTCCGCTTCGGCTTTGATTTTTGCCACCTCAAATTCAAGCTGAGCAATACGGTTATTCTCGTAACCCTGCGGTTGCTGGTAGGGCTGAACGGGATAACCCGCGCCCATATTCTGCCTTGCCCTGAGCTCTGCAAGTTCCGCCCTTATTTCCTGAAGAACCGAGTTGTCCATTCTTGTCATTCCGTCGTACCGCTCGCGTTGCGAGACCGAAGCGGAGGAATCCCCCGTGTACTCAGGCGCCGACGGGACCCCTCGACTAACGCTCGGGGCGACAGCAGCCATACCTGCCTGCGCCTGCATACGCATTTTTTCAAGCTCGGCTTCCTGCCTGGCGCGCGCAATCTCGCGCTCGGCCTCGAGCTTTTCGCGCTGCAGTCTGCGCTCTTCCTCACGGCGGGCTTTTTCCTCTTCCTTGCGCGCCTTAATTTCCTCGCGCTGCTCCTTGGTCTTATGGCACTTTTTAGCTACTACGATAATTACTATCAGCAGTATTATCGCCGCGAGCGCAATTACGAACCACAGCCAGTTAGCCTTTAAAAAGTTTAAAATCCTTTCCCATATGCCCGGCACGTACGGGGGCGTATAGGTATAAGTTTCGCTTCCGGAATTTATTAACGCCTGCGAGCTTTCGTCCAGCTCGAAATCGTTTGCGTACTGCGGATTAACCGCCGCGGTAACCTGATAAGTCCTTCCGCCCGCGAGCTTTTCCCTGTTCTTAAACTCGTTGCCGTCCGAGTTGGTATACGTATTAATAAGGAAGTTCGGCTCGGTCGTTTCCGCAAGAGTTCCAACTATCACGGGAACCCACAGGCACTCCTCGCTGTCCCATTTTGCCGCGACTTTGGCTTTTAATATGTTCCACTTAAACTCAACCGAATTTCCGTCCGCGCTGACCGTTACGCCGTCCAAATCACCCAGATTCGATACGTCCCAGCTTGTATTGCCCGCGGCGATAAACTCGTCTTTGATTTTAAATTTAACGGTATATATGCCCGCTCTTCTTGCCGAAGCCGTGCCCGTAACGTCGAGATACTTTATAACGTCCTCTTCCTTAAGGGTAGTAAGCGCGCCGACAACGTCAAGCTCCTCGCCGCTGTAAGTATAATCTTTTGCCTGAGGCAGAGGCAATACCACGGGAACGATATCGGGAATTACTTCTACTTCAAAGGTATCGGAAACCGTATTATCCTCGTCCGAAGTTACCGTTACCGTAACCGTGCCCAAAGCGAGCGCGCCGCTGTCCGTTGAAAGGGTGTAATTGCTTATATTGTTTTTGGTTTTGCCGTCGTTATAGGTTGCGTTTACGGTTAAGTACTGCTTTAAATCTTCGAGGCTGTTTGAAAGGTAAATATCAGCCGTGGGGTTAAAGCTTGCCGAAATCGATTTTACTGCAACCGCGGTTATGTCAACTTCAAAGGTGTCGGTAAACTCTTCCAGAGCGGGGTCTTCGGTATTCAATGAAGTATAAGTAACGGTAATTGTTGCCGTACCTGCCGAAGATATATCGCCCGAAAGCTCGTAGTCCGCGTTTGCAAGCCTTGCCGTGCTTCCGTCGCTATAAACCTTGTCTACGGAAAGTTTTACTTTTAAATCGTCCAACTTGCTTGAAGTATAAAATTTTGCCGTACCCTGATTGAAAGTCGCTTTTATGCTTGCAATCGCAATACTTTCAACAGTAATAGATTTAGTGCCTGTTTTTTTGTTATAGTTTCGCGTATCGGTCGGCGTAAAAGTCCAGCCGTAATTTTTTGTACCAGACGATAAACTTTGACTTGCATCCCAGCTTATAGTGCCCGCCGTATCGCCTGCGGTTGTTTCTATGGTGATATCGTTGTATAAGTCGTTACTTGTATACCATTTGCCGGGGTTGCCGTCCACCTCTTCAGGCTCACCGAATATCGGATTTACCTTGGGGTCTATCTTATTTATCGTCAGTACGATAGTTTTTTCGCCCGTGCCGCCGCCTACCCATTCTATGCCGTTGCTAATCGTGCCGGGACTTAAATTAAACCTTACGGTATACGTTCCCGTATCGGTTGCGGTGATACTGCCCTTGCCCTCATTTTCGTCAAGATTTAAAGTAGGCGCAGTTATAGTATTGCCGTCGCCGTCTTTTGCATCAATCGTTACGGTTACGTTTTTATAACCTATAGCGTATTCATGCTGCTTACCGTCTAAATCATTTGAAGTTACTTTGTCTGCATAAGTAAAGTTTAGCGTATGCGGATTTTTGTCATAATCAGTTGTTATAGTATCTGTTGTTTTAGGCACAGATAATTTAGTTACTTCAGCAGTGGAAGTGGCAGGACTAAACCCCACAGCATAACCTGACTTAAAAGCTCCTCCCGTTTTTGACAGGCATTCAACCTCCATACAAAAGTAAGTTGAAAATGTTGTTGATGTGCCAGTATCATTTGTAAATATAAGATTACTAACGGTAAAATACTCCGGATAATATGAACAGGCTTTATCTAATGTTTTTTGTTGCGAATAATGAGTTTCTACAAAAGTACTATAACTACTATCCTTATAACGGTCAATTCGGGCTTTAGTCGTCATATTGCCATTACTATTTGCAAAAGTATTAGTTGCTGCCAATAAAGCCAAATTCATTTTATAATCAACCGTATATTGCGTGTACGCTGGAACCACTAACGAAACGCTATACCGCAAATATCCCGACGGAGTGTTGGTAGTTGCCGTAGTTTCTACAATTTGCCTGCCGACAGTCATGCTTCCCCCGTCCATATAAACCCCATCTGAAAAACCGGAACTGAATCCAATAACTGAAAAATTTGGGTTAAATGAAATTGCTGAAGCATTGATTTTTTCAGCTTTAGGAAGTATTAAGCCTATGCCGAGGGCTACCGCCACCGCGCAAAGCAAGGCTAATATTACCGTCAATAGATTTCTGCTTTTTGTTTTCATTTTTCTCTCCTTTAATTAGGCTTCTATCATTTGTTGCCATTTCAAGCGCATCGGCCCCTCTCGTCATTGCGAGCGAAGCGAAGCAATCCAGAAGCGCGGCACTTGAAAAGCGTGTCGTCTGGATTGCCGCGGAGCTTACGCTCCTCGCAATGACGTATTAGCCGCGCAGCACTAACAAGCCTACAATAAAAATGTAATAAAAAAAGTGTGGCTCCCAAAGAGAACCACACTGCAAATGTAGTATCTCTTTAAGGTTACCACACCATATTCAATATTCTTAATCCGAAAACACTTAAATACTATTATTAGGCATAACTAACAATGTTTATAGTAGCAATAATCATCAGAAGAACAAGAGACACACACTGCCAATTTGTATGTCTGATAATTATCGACGACTATGGGGCTACTTAAACCGTAGCCTAAAAAATTGCATAAAAAAATATGCCCTAAAAGTTTTCCATTAAGTTTTTCGGAAAATAAGTACTCCTTTGTAATATTGAATATAATGT
>JAIEAS010000042.1 GCA_029071285.1 Clostridia bacterium | reverse complement strand
CATCTTACTTTTTCACCGCCGGAAAGAACTTTTGCCTGCTTCAGCGCCTCTTCACCAGAGAACAACATTCTGCCAAGCCAACCGCGGAGATATTCTTCGTAGTGGTCTTTGGAAAACTGGCTCAGCCATTCCACAAGCGTGTAGTTGCAGCCCTGAAAATACTCGTTATTATTTTCGGGGAAGTACGAAGCCGATATCGTCTTGCCCCATTTAACCGTTCCCGCATCGGGCTGAACTTTGCCGACAAGTATGTCGTACAGCATTGAAACGGTTGTCGACTTGTCGCTGACGATACCTATTTTTTCGTCTTTCTGAACCGTGAACGAAACGTCTTCGAAATATCCCTTTTTAGTAAGCCCTTCCACCATTAAAATATCGTTTCCGATTTCTTTTTCATATTTGAAGTCGATAAACGGATATTTTCTGAGCGACGGTTTAAAGTCCGCGATTGTCAGTTTTTCAAGCTCTTTCTTTCTCGAAGTGGCCTGACGCGATTTTGAAGCGTTTGCCGCAAACCTTGCAATAAACTCCTGCAATTCCTTGGCACGTTGCTCGTTCTTTTTATTCTGGTCGCGCTGCTGACGGGCAAGAAGCTGGTTGGTTTCGTACCAAAAATCGTAGTTACCGAGCATCATGTTAATTTTGCCGTAGTCAACGTCGCAAATGTGCGTGCAGACCTTATTCAAAAAGTGTCTGTTGTGGGAAACGATTATTATCGTGTTTTCAAAGTCTAACAGATAGTTTTCAAGCCAACGCACCGTTTTTATATCAAGGTTGTTCGTGGGCTCGTCCAAAAGCAGAATATCTGGGTTGCCGAAGAGCGCCTGGGCAAGCAGAATTTTGACCTTGCGCTTAGCGTCCATATCCGCCATAAGGGTGTCGTAATATTCTTCAGTGACGTCCAAAGCGTTTAAAAGAGTCTGTGCCTCGTACTCGGCGTCCCAGCCGCCGAGTTCTGCAAATTCGCTTTCAAGCTCGCTCGCGCGCACACCGTCTTCTTCGGTAAAATCGGCTTTGGCGTAAAGCGCGTCCTTTTCGTCCATTATTTCAATCAAGCGCTTGTGACCGAGCATTACCGCGCGAAGAACGGTTACGTTGTCGTAAGCGTTTTGGTTCTGCTGCAGAACGGACATTCTTTCGGTTTTGTCCATAGTAACGTCGCCTTTGTTGGGTTCAACGTCACCGCTTAACACTTTTAAAAAAGTGGATTTACCCGCGCCGTTCGCGCCGATAATGCCGTAACAGTTTCCCTTAGTGAATTTGAGATTAACGTCCTCAAAAAGCTTTTTACTGCCGTATTGCAGTGATACGTTGTTTACTTGTAACATACTCTCTCCGTAAATAGTTTTTTATTTTTAAACCGCGAATTGGCTATTATATAATGTGGTATAGAAGCCGTTTTGCTTCAGAAGGCTTTCGTGCGTGCCCTGCTCGATGATATTTCCGTCTTTCATAACGAGAATTACGTCCGCTTCTTTTATCGTTGAAAGCCTGTGTGCAACGATGAAACTCGTTCTGCCGTTCATAAGCTTTGCAAACGCTTCCTGAATTTTTTGTTCCGTTCGGGTATCGATTGACGAAGTTGCTTCGTCCAGAATCAGCATCGGCGGCAGACTTAACATAACTCTTGTAATGCACAGCAGCTGTTTTTGGCCCTGCGATAGGTTTCCGCCGTCCTCGGCAATTTCGGTATCGTACCCGTCCGCAAGCTGCATAATGAACTTATGCGAGCCCGTAGCTTGCGCCGCAGCGATAATTTCTTGCTCGGTCGCATCGGGTTTGCTTATCGTGATATTGTCACGGAT
>JAIEAS010000041.1 GCA_029071285.1 Clostridia bacterium | reverse complement strand
AACATATAGTTTAAATTGTTGTAGGAACAAAGAAATAAATCAGGAAGAATACGGTTATAACTGCTGTTACGATAGAAACTTCCCATTTGGGTTTAACAGCTTCGCCACCTTTCTTTGAAACTACCGCATACTTGATAATATCAACGATATAGCAGATAATGCTTATTAATACGTACGATATTATGCCAAGTCCGATACCACCGGTAATTGAGTATGCAAGGGGCATCATTACGATAGTAATGAACGCAGGAACCGCAACTTTCAGATTTTTGAAATCGATTTTAACTACGGAGCCCATCATAAGTACGCCAACGTACATAAGTGCACCTGCCGCCGCAGACGAGGGGATGAACGCGAATATCGGAAGCAGGAATATCGAAAGAAGAAACATACCTGAAACCGTAAGCGCCGTGAAGCCCGTTTTACCGCCAGCAGCTATACCTGTACCAGATTCTACAAACGTAGTTACGGTAGAAGTACCAAGCAATGCACCGGTGCACGTTGCAATAGAGTCGGAAAGCATAGTTCTAGTGAAATTAATAGGTTTGCCGTTACCGTCAAGAAGTCCTGCTTTCGAGCAGCAACCGAGAACCGTTCCCATAGTATCGAACATATCCAACATACAGAATGAAATTACGAGTACTATTATGGTAAATGCAGTATTTGCAGGGAAATTGAAGCCCGATGTAAACGCAGCCAAGAACGAGCCGCCTTCTTCTTCTTTCATAGAGAAGAAGTTTTTAAAGTTTTCCCAGAACTTCCAGGATATATCGCCCTTACCTGTAATCGTATTGAAATCGACTACGCCGAGAGGCATTGCAACGAGGGTTGCAATAATTATACCGATAATTACCGAACCTTTAACTTTATAGTGGGAAAGAATTGCGATAGAGAAAAGCGAAACAAGCGCAACTATAGCAGTTTTAGCAGCATCCCAGCTTGCAGGCGAACCCCACTGAACGAGCTGCGAGCCCCAGTTTGTGAAATCGACAAGTCCTACTTGCGTATAGCCGTTAGTTACGATAAGACCCGCGTTCTGCATTCCTATAAACGCAATAAACAGACCTATACCTACCGGAATAGCAATTCTAATAGCTTCAGGCACACCCTCAAATATCTTTTCTCTTATGCCTATAAGCTTTCCGGTTTTCTTATCTCTGCCGCAGGGAATTACTGTGAGTAAGAGGAAAAGAACGCCGCTTATAAGCGTTATAAGCATTGCGTTACCGAACGAGAACGCCATAGGGTCGCCGTTGGAGTAGTGGTAAGCATACGCGCCTACGCCGCCGCCGATTATTCCGCCTATCATCGCGTTTACGCCCATACCGGGAGCCTGCGCCAAAGGCATTTTTGCAAGGAACGCCATCAAAAGACAGCCTATAACCGCGCCGAGCGCCGTTGCAATGAATACAGACGGCCAAAGATTGCTTGCTGTGCCCGCATACAGTATCTGATTAGGGTTGACTACCAGTATGTAGCACATAGCAAGGAACGTGGTTAAGCCGGCGAAAACTTCCGTCGAAAACAACGACTTGCGCTTTGTAATACTGAAGTAGTTATCTACTTTTCCCAAAAATCCCTTATACTTAGGGGTAACTTCCGCGCCTTCGGTCTCTGCCGGTTCGGGCGTTTCAGTTGCAACGGGTTCGGAAACTACTTCTTCTTCCTTTGTTTCTTCACTCATTAAAGTGTCCTCCAATTTTTTTCTTCCAAGCGTATTTCACTTGTTTTTCACATTGTAACACAAAAACAAAAAATTCGTCAAACGTTTACACAACATTTGACGAATAAACCTACGGTTTAATTACGTATCTTTATTTCTTTTCCACTTATTTGGCTTGCGTTCCAATCAAACGAAAATTTTTATTTTATAAGCGCGGTGCGCATTGCGTTTAATACGGCAACCAGCATTACGCCGACGTCGGCTATTACCGAAATTATCAGCGGGAAGCCCGGTATCGCAATATCCAGAGCCATAATAGCAAGCTTTATAATAAGCGAGCCTATTATGTTTTGCATAACTATCGAGCGCGTGCCCTTTGCTATCCTTCTGCCCTTGGGAATAAGAGGCAGACTGTCGGAAACGAGCACGATATCGCTTGCCTCGATTGCCGCGTCCGAACCCGTTTTGCCCATAGACACCGCGCAGTCCGCAGCCGCCATAACGGGCGCGTCGTTTATGCCGTCGCCGACGTATAAAAGCTTTCCGCGCTTTTTAAGCTCCTGCGCCGCATCCGATTTCTGGTCGGGCAGAAGAGCCGCGCTCACGCCGTCGAACCCGACTTCGTTTGCCACCGCCTGCGCCCTTGCAAGGCAGTCGCCCGTAAGCATCTGTGTGTACTCCACTCCCTGCGCTTTCAGCTCGCGCACTGCCTGCGCCGCGCTGCTTTTCACCTTGTCGTCGATAAATACGCAGCCGATAAATTTTCCGCCGTGCGCCACGTATACGACAGTAGACGCGCCGTCCGCGGGCGTGAACTCAACGCCGTATTCTTCCAGCAGCTTCGCGCCGCCGCATAAAAGCTGCTTGCCCTCGCAAACGCACGCAACGCCCTTGCCCGCAACCTCTTTCGCGTCCGTAACGGGAAGTCCCGCAATATCCGCAAACGCCGCCGCTATCGGGTGTGAAGAAGTTTTTTCAGCCGAAGCCGCAAGTTTAAGCGTGCGCTCGTCGGTGTAGTCCGTAACCGTGAACACGCCCTCTGTTACCGTGCCCGTCTTGTCGAACGCGGCGACTTTCGCGAGCGCGAGCTCGTCAAGGCAGGTTGAACCCTTAACCAGAATGCCGAACTTCGCGCACCGTCCTATTCCGCCGAAGTACGACAGGGGCACCGAAATTACCATAGCGCACGGGCAGGATATTACGAGGAAGCCGAGCGCCTTGTAAATCCACTCTGCATAGGTCGCCCAGACAAAGTTTGAAGCAACCGCACAGATTATCGTAGGAACGAGTCCCGCCACGATTATTGCCGCAAGGCAGACCGCGGGGGTGTAGTATTTTGCAAACTTGGTTATGAAAAGCTCGGGCTTGGATTTTTTCGCCGTGGAGTTTTCAACCATATCCAGAATTTTTGCAACCGCAGAATTTTTGTATTCGCGCAAAACTTCCGCCTTTATAACGCCCGAGATATTTATACTGCCCGAAAGCGCGTTATCGCCCTCGGCAACGTCGCGGGGAAGCGGTTCGCCGTTTAAGCTCTTCATATCCAGCGAGCTTGCGCCCTCGGTTATTCTGCAGTCGACGGGAACTTTTTCGCCCGCCTTAATCAAAATTTTATCGCCGACTTTGAGCTGTTCGGGCGGAACTGTCAGAATTTCATCACCCGAAATAAGGTTTGCCG
>JAIEAS010000040.1 GCA_029071285.1 Clostridia bacterium | reverse complement strand
ATTATTAAATTTGCATAAAAAAATCAAGTATTTTTACTTGCTATAATCAACTCGGCATATTTTTTTGCTATATTAACCCCGCACACACGCTCGGCTTCGGCAAAAAATGCGTTGGAATTGACCTCGCAAATATAACGCTTTCCGTCGAAATCAGTCAACACGTCAATTCCGCAATAATCACGCTGTAAAACCGAAGCAACTTTTTCGCAAAGCTCAATAAGTTGTTCATCGGCAGTATACTTCTCTCCCACTCCGCCCTGTTCAACGTTTGAACGAAAATCGTGCTCATTACGCCTTTTCATAGCGCAGACGTATTTTCCGCCTATGACTATAACCCTGATATCTTCGCTGCCGTGGCCTATAAATTTCTGATAAAAATGGGCACGCAATTTATTTTGCTCTTCAAAATCACGAAGCTCGGCTTTATTTTCTATCTTGAACACACCGCTGCCAAGCGAGCCGTAGCAAAGTTTTGCAATAAGCGGAAAACCAAGCTCCGCTACCCCGTTCAAAAATTTTTCCGGAATTTCGGCATCGGGATAATAGCAAAGCGGCGCGTATAGACTGTCAGGCATAGGAATGCCGTGATTTAATAACTCTATGTGAGTTATCATTTTGTCGTCGCAGATTTCAATAGCTTTTGCACTGTTAAAAAGCCGTATCCTGCGCTTTTCAAAAAGCCGCGCAGACGCCTTATCCTTATCGAGGAATATGCAGCAATCGCAATTTTTACCTATAGCTTTACCGCCGCTTATTTGTGACAAATTGATGTTTTCTGCCACTTCGCATTCTGCGCCGAGAAGCCGCAATTCTTCCGCTATACGCTCCGCCTGCATTTTCTGTGATTTGTTTTTTATATATGCGTTTACGACAATCAGACAATTCATTGACACACTCTGATTAATGAAGCAACCGAAACAAGCCCTTTGCAGGAATTGATTTCTTCTACGGCCTTATGAATATTACTTTCAGACGTTTCATCGGTAACAAAAATAATTGTACCGACTCCCTTAACCCCGCTGTTCTCAAAAATGACGGGCTCAGCAGTTATACCGTACTTTTCTAAAACAGACTTTGCCTTCGTCTGTGCGCCCATATCATAAGCTTGCAAGCGAATGTAGTACGCGCTTTTAAAATCAGTTATAAATTTTGTTGCAGGGTCGGCGTTTTCCGTATTTTCAAAAGTTGTATAATTGAAGTTATCATGGGTTGCAAAGTAGATAATATCGCTTGCAATCGCACTCGCCGTCGGCAATGCACCTGCCCCGCGGCCGTAAAGCATTACGTCCTCAACGCAATCACCCGATATATAAACGGCATTATAGCTGTCGTTCACTCCCGCCAAGGGATGTGTTGATTTTATAAGCGCGGGATGCACTCTGACTTCGATTCCGCTATCAGTATTCTTACCTATAGCAAGTAATTTAAGTACGTAACCAAGCCGTTTGCCATAAAGCAAATCCGTAGAATCGATTTCCGTAATACCCTCGCGGTAAATTTTGGTGTACGGAACTTTGGTGTGGAACGCAAGGCTTGATAAGATAGAAAGCTTATAAACCGGATCAAAACCGTCAACGTCCATTTTAGGATCCGCCTCGGCGTAGCCAAGCGACTGCGCCTTTTTTAAAGCGTCCTTATAAGTCATACCGCTATCGGTCATTTTTGTCAAAATGTAGTTGGTTGTGCTGTTTACGATACCGGTTAAAGAAGTTATTTTATTGACCTGAAGAGTATCCAACAACGATCTGATTATCGGCACGCCGCCAACGCAGGTTGCCTCGTAGAACAATCCGCAACCGTTGAGTTTTGCGGCTTCTTCAAGCTCGTGCCAATATTTGCAAAAAAGTTCTTTATTCGAAGTAACTACAGACTTCCCCGCATTGAGCACGGCAAGCACGAACGACTTTGCCGGTTCGACACCGCCCAAGACTTCAACGACTATATCAACCTGAGGATTATTGCAGATTTCTCCTATATTTTGCGCGATAGCATTTCTTTCAACGCCGAGAGAAGCAGCTCGCTCTTTATTCCTTTCAAGCACGCTTTCAACCACGATATCAACACCGTGATTCTTTTTGTAAAATTCTCTGTGTTCGGTAAGCGCCTTATAAGTTCCGCCACCTACAACACCCAATCCGAGTATCGCTACCCCGACCTTTTTCATCTTATGCCTCCGCGCTGTTTAAATCGTACAGATATTTAAGTCCGTCCAGCGTTAAAAGTTTGTCCACATAGTCTATACAGGAAATTTCGTTTGCTATAACTTCGGAAAATCCGCCCGTTGCCACGGTTTTAACACTTTCGTTTTTAAGTTCCTGCTTGATTTTTTTGACGATATAAGCAACCAGTCCCGAGAAACCGTATACGATACCCGACTGCATATTTGTGACGGTATTTTTGCCGATTACTTTTGCGGGACGCTCTATTTCCACTCTAGGAAGTTTCGCCGTACCGTTTACAAGGCTATCCAGCGAACCCTTTATGCCCGGTGCAATTACTCCGCCGATAAACTCGCCTTTGCTGTCAATTACATTGAAAGTCGTCGCCGTGCCGAAGTCTACGACTATAAGCGGAAAACCGTATTTTCTTACGGCGGCAACGTTGTTTACAACCCTGTCCGCGCCAACCTCTTTTGCATTATCCACCCTCAGATTCATACCCGTTTTTAACCCAGGCTCAAGCAAAAGAGGTTTGATATTAAGATAGGTGCGGCACATATTTTCAAGAGTATAATCAAGCGGCGGCACAACCGAAGAAATAATACCGCCGGTAATGTCGTCCGCATGAATATTTTTATTTTCAAGAATACTTAAAAGCTGTCCGCCGTATTCGTCGGAAGTTTTTTTATGCTCTGTCGCAATACGGAAGCTTAAAACCAGCTTATCGCCGTCATAAACGGCGTATTTAATATTCGTATTCCCTACGTCAAGACATATTATCATTTACTTTCTCCGAAAGATTTGCATCTTTCACAGGCTTATTTATAAGTGTACGGTTTACTTTCTTTAATACTTTTACGTAAACGGGAACTAGTATAACGCACGCAACTATTTCCACACAGAAATAAACTATCGTAAGCACTGCGACTATACTGCTCAAGGTCCCGTAAGCTGAATCACCCAGCCAATCTTTCCAAACGAATATCGAAAGTAAATACAATGCGGTATTGGTTATTGCACCTACGGCGCCCGCAACCGAAGCAGGTAAAACGTCTTTTGCAAACTTACTTTTGGCGTTTTTGCACAGCTTGCTTAATCCGAAACAGGTCCAGTAAGCAGTTATACCTATAAACATTCTCGGCAACACGGATATAAGAGGATTTGCATACAAAATAAACATAGATGCAAATATCAGGCAAAAGACGCAACTGACGCAGCCGAGCATCGTTCCGCCTAAAAAGCTCTTCTTCCAGTCGTCGTAAATACTTAAAGCAATCGAAAGCGGAAGAG
>JAIEAS010000004.1 GCA_029071285.1 Clostridia bacterium | reverse complement strand
GTTAAAGTATTGAAAAACGGGCGCGAATATGTTATTATTTTATCGATTAAAAACTTTGGAGAAAATATGAAAAGTCAGAGCGTAGTAACCGACCTTCGCAGAAAGGTATTTACCGAAGTTGCAAGGGTTGCGTACGAATCGGAAACGGTAAAAAGCGATCTGGAAGAAATTCCCTTTTTAATAACCCCGTCGGAGGAGCCCAAATACCGCGAGAGCATTTACCGCGAGCGGCAGATAGCTTCCGAGAGGGTCCGCCTTGCTATGGGGCTTTCGCTGCGGCCCGCAAATAAACCGGTACATATCACCTCGGGCGTGGATAAGAGCACCATTGCGGAAAAGTATTACGAGCCGCCCCTTATGCAGGTTATTCCGTCCGCGTGCGACAAGTGCCCCGATAACGAATTTTACGTTACCGACCAGTGCCGCAACTGCGTGGCTCACTCGTGTATCAAAAGCTGTCCCAAGGGCGCAATTTCAATCGTCGACGGCAGGTCGCATATTGACCAGTCTAAGTGCGTGAAGTGCGGCAAGTGCAAGGCTTCCTGTCCTTACGATGCAATCGCACACCATAAACGCCCCTGCGCCGCGGCGTGCGGAGTTAAGGCAATTTCTTCCGACGAGTACGGCAGAGCGCATATCGATAACGAAATCTGCGTTGCGTGCGGTCAGTGTATGTCGGCGTGTCCCTTCGGCGCGATTGCGGATAAGTCGCAGATTTTCCAGCTTATTCAGGCTATAAAAAAGGGCGACGAAGTAGTTGCCGCGCTTGCTCCCGCAGTCGTCGGGCAGTTTGGAAACGTAACCTTCGGTCAGTTCAAATCCGCCCTTTTAAAGCTCGGCTTTAAGGACGTGTACGAGGTTGCTGTCGGTGCGGACGTCGGCTGTATTGCCGAGGCGCACCATTACGTAAACGCAGTAACCACGGGCAAGCTGCCCTTCCTTTTCACAAGCTGCTGTCCCGCGTGGGCGGTTCTCATTAAAAAGCAGTTCCCCGACCTCGCTTCCGAGGTTTCGCAGGAGCTCACGCCAATGGTTGCAACCGCGCGTTCAATCAAAGTAAACCGCCCCGAAGCGAGGGTGGTGTTCATAGGTCCCTGCGCGGCTAAAAAGCTGGAAGCTTCGCGCAGCACGGTAAGAAGCTACGTCGACTTCGTAATAACCTTCGAAGAGCTCGCGGGAATGTTTGACGCGAAGAATATCAACTTTTCCGAAATGGAAGATCTGCCCGTCAAATTGCAGGCGACGGGTGCGGGCAGAGGCTACGCGTGCTCGGGCGGAGTTGCAAGCGCAATCGAAAAGTGCATAAACGAGTACTACCCCGGCACCGAGGTCAAAATCCAGCACGCCGAAGGGCTTGCCGAGTGCAAAAAAATGTTGCTGCTCGCAAAGAGCGGAAAGCTCAACGGCTATATGATTGAGGGAATGGGCTGTCCCGGCGGCTGCGTTGCGGGCGTGGGAACGATTATTCCGCCCGAACGCGCAAAGACGTCGGTAGAGCAGGTAGTCAAATCGAGCGAAGCTTCCGTTCCGCCCAGAGAGATGGAAGATCTGGCTGAAAAACTTTCAGGTATGGAATAATAAAAAAAGCCTCACGTTATTTACGCGGGGCTTTAAAAAAATGAAAATCTGTCAATAAATTAGTTATGTACGACGTTGCAATTATAGGCAGCGGACCCGCAGGGATTTCCGCCGCAATCAATTTAAAAATTTTAGGCAAAAACTTTATATGGCTGTCAAGCCGCGCTTCTTCGAAAAAGGTTAATCAGGCTCCGCTTATTAAAAACTATCCGGGACTTCCGGACGTAACCGGAAGCGAGCTTGCGTGGACCTTTCAGAACCATATTGACGGTATGAATATAAGAATCTGCGAAAAAGTCGTTACTGGCGTTTACGATACGGACGGCAAGTTTACCTTGCTTGCGGGCGAAGAGCAGTACGAGGCTAAGACGGTAATTTTATGCACGGGCGCGGAAACGGGCAAATCGCTTGAAAACGAAGACAGCTTCGTCGGGCGCGGCGTGAGCTACTGCGCCACCTGCGACGGTTTTTTGTACAGAGATAAAATTATCGGCGTGCTTTGCACTGATAAAAAGTTCGAGCACGAGGTCGAGTTCTTAGCCGACCTTTCAAAAAAGGCGTATATTTTCCCTATGTATCAGGGCTATGAAATTAAGTCGCAAAAAGCCGAAATTATCTTGAAAAACCCCGTAAAAATAAGCGGCGGAATGAAGATAGAAAAAGTGCATTACAAGGGCGGCGAGGTTCAAGTTGACGGGCTGTTTATTTTAAAGGGAGCAATTTCTCCAGCGACTCTCGTTCACGGACTAGCAACCGACGGCGGGCACATTATGGTGAAGCGCGACTTATCCACAAATATCGCGGGCATTTTTGCCGCGGGCGACTGCACGGGCGCGCCGTACCAGTACGCAAAATCGGTCGGCGAGGGCAACGTTGCCGCGCACTCGGCGGTGGAGTATCTGTCAAAGCACAAATAATAAAAATTTAAAAGAGGGCGGATTATGTCGAAAAAATCCGCCCTCTTTCCTTTTGCCGAAATCAGTTGCGTTTATATATACCTTTGTGATAAAATACGGGTATGAAATTTACCGAACTCACCGTACATACCACAAGCGACGGCAGCGAGCTCGTCGCGGACGTTCTCTGGCGCTACACCAACTACGGCGTGGCGATTTCCGACGTCAAGGACGTAATCGCTTTGCAGAGCAACAAGGCTATGTACTGGGACTACATTGACGAAAGCCTTAAAGAGGGTGGCGACGTTCTCGTTAAGGCGTTTATAGCTTTGGACGAAACCGAAAAAACCATGCCGCTCATCCGCGCGGATTTTGAAGAACTGGCTGAAAACGGCAAGGGCATAATTAATTTCGGCACCTTTGAAACGGCTTGCCGTGAAGTTGAGGGCGACGACTGGCTGGAAATTTGGCGCAAGCATTTCCGCCCCCTGCACATAGGCGAAAAAATCGTTGTCTGTCCCGAGTGGATTGATTACGAAAAAGCCGCGGGCGAGCAAGTAGTAAAGCTGGATTCGAATATGGCTTTCGGCACGGGCGAGCACGAAACTACTTCAATGTGCCTGAAGCTTTTGCAGCAGTATTTAACCCCCGATTCAATCTGTATCGACGTCGGCTGCGGAAGCGGAATTCTGGGCATTTCTGCAATCAAGCTGGGCGCAAAATACGCATATCTTACCGACATTGACGATATAGCGGTAAAGAGCGCGACGCACAACGCCGAAATTAACGGTGTTTCGGATAAAGTGCGGGTTGCGTACGCCGACCTTTTGGACGACACGGGCGTTAAGGTCGATATAATACTTGCAAACATTACGGCGGAAATTCTGTGCCGTCTTGCGCCGTCTATCCCCAAAAATCTGAAAAAGGGCGGCGTACTTATTTTAAGCGGAATAATCGAACCCCGCCTCGACAGTGTTTTAACCGCTTTCGGCGTACAGGGGCTTACACTTGACAAACAGATGCACGAGGGCGAGTGGTTTGCCCTGTCTTTCAGACTATGAGCGGACGCAAAAGATTTTTTATTGAAAAACTTAACGGAGAAACCGAGGTCGAGCTTGCGGGCGAGGAATTTATTCACGCCAAAACGGTACAGCGCGTGGAAGAGGGAACTGAAATAACCCTGCTTGACGGAAGCGGCAAGGAATACACCGCAATCGTGGCAAAGGTGGGCAAGCACTCCCTCACCGCGCATATTACTGGCGAGTCGGTCGGCGATAAAGAGCCGAAAACTTTTATATACCTCTTGTGCGGCGCGCTGAAAGGCGACAAAACCGAACTTGTAGTGCAAAAGGCAACCGAGCTCGGCGTCGGCAAAATAGGCGTTTTTTCGTCCGAATACTGCGCGGCGTTTATGAACGCAAACAAAATGGAGCGGCTGAACAAAGTCGCAAGGGAAGCGGCAAAGCAGTGTATGCGTTCGCGCGCGCCCGAAGTGGTTTACTTCGATAATTTCAAAGACGCGCTCGAAAGCGCGAAAGATATCGATAACAAAATTTTCGCCTGCGAGTTTGCGGAAAAATCGGATTGCGATATTTCAACTATCAAAGGCGGAACTGCGA
>JAIEAS010000039.1 GCA_029071285.1 Clostridia bacterium | reverse complement strand
ACTACCGTTAAGGTCGCCGTTCTTGACGAAAACCGCAATTTAATTTATTCGTCCTACGTGCGCCATTTGTCGCGTGTGAAGGAGACCGTAATTTCCGAGCTTGAAAAAGCGGCAAAAAAATTCAACGGAAATTTTTCGGTTTCAATCACGGGCAGTGCGGGACTGGGACTTTCGCAGCGCAGCGGACTGAACTTCGTGCAAGAGGTTCAGGCTGCGTTTATTGCTATAAAAAAATATTATCCCGATGCGGACGCGGCGGTTGAATTAGGCGGCGAGGACGCCAAAATAATTTTTCTGACGGGCGGAACCGAGCAGCGTATGAATGGAAGCTGTGCGGGCGGAACGGGCGCGTTTATCGACCAGATGGCAACCCTCTTAAATATCGACGCCGCAAAAATGGACGAACTTGCCTTGCAGGCGGAAAAGGTCTATCCGATAGCTTCGCGCTGCGGCGTATTCGCTAAATCAGACGTTCAGCCCCTCTTAAATCAGGGCGCGCGCAAAGAGGATATCGCGGCTTCCATTTTTCAGGCGGTAGTCGACCAGACGGTGTCCGGGCTTGCGCAGGGCAGAAAAATTCAGGGCAAGGTTCTTTTCTTAGGCGGTCCGCTGTACTTTTTAAAGGGGCTCAGAAAGGCTTTCGTTTCCACTTTAAACTTGACCGAAAGCAACGCCGTATTTCCCGAAAACGCCCCTTGTTTTATGGCAATCGGCGCGGCGCTCGCGTCAAGCGATACATGGGATATGCCGCTTGAGGAAATTATTTCGGATATTTCAAACGCGGGCGGAAGCGACGACGTCGTGACGGGCGAGCCGCTTTTTGCAAGCAGGGAGGAGTACGCCGATTTCGTAAAGCGACACCGCGCGACCGACCTCGAATTTGCGGAGATTGAAAGCTATTCGGGCGACTGTTATCTGGGTATCGACTCGGGTTCGACCACGACGAAATTAATAGTAATTACCTCCGACTGCCGAATTTTATACTCGCAGTATCTTTCAAACAAAGGACAGCCGCTTGACGTCATAATCGAAAAGCTGAAAGAGTTTTACTCGCTTGCAGGCGGCAGAATGAATATCCGCGCGGCAGCCGTTACGGGCTACGGTGAGGATTTAATTAAGAGTGCGCTGAAAGTCGACTTCGGCATTGTGGAAACAGTTGCGCACTTCAAGGCGGCGCTGCACTTCAACCCCAAGGTTGATTTTATTATCGATATCGGCGGGCAGGATATAAAGTGTTTCAAGATAAAGAACGGCGCGATAGACTCTATAATGCTCAACGAGGCGTGTTCGTCGGGCTGCGGTTCGTTCATACAGACCTTTGCAAAAGCGATGGGTATGGAAATCAACAAGTTTTCCGAACAAGGCTTGTACGCTAAACACCCCGTGGAGCTGGGTTCGCGCTGTACCGTCTTTATGAACAGTGCGGTGAAGCAGGCGCAGAAAGAGGGCGCGGGCGTGGACGATATTTCCGCGGGTCTGTCGTCGTCGATAGTCAAAAACGCCATTTACAAAGTAATCCGCGCAAAGAGCGCGGACGATATAGGCGAAAATATAGTAGTGCAGGGTGGTACGTTCCTGAACGACGCGGTGCTGCGCTCCTTTGAAAACGAAACGGGTAAAAAGGTCGTCCGTCCCGGTATTGCGGGACTTATGGGCGCGTTCGGCGCGGCGCTGTTTGCAATGGAAAATCCGCCAGAAAAGAGCGCGCTTTTAACCAAAGACGAGCTTGATAATTTTACTTATAAGTCGCAGTCGGCTAACTGCCGCGGCTGCACTTCAAACTGCCACATAAACGTTATAACCTTCGGCGACGGCAGAAAGTTTGTTTCGGGCAACAAGTGCGAGAAGGGCGCGGGGCTTAAACCTGCTTCCGACGAGCTGGATATATACGCCTACAAACAGCGGCGCCTCATTGAATGCGTTACGGGCGCAAATGGCGGACGCGGCAAAGTCGGGCTTCCGCTGCAGCTCGGAATGTACGAACAGCTTCCCGTCTGGGCGGGATTTTTCGAGAGCCTCGGCTTTGAGGTGGTTCTGTCCGAAAAATCTTCGCGCGGGCTGTATTATAAGGGTCAGCACACCGTGGCTTCGGATACCGTTTGCTATCCCGCGAAATTAATGCACGGGCATATTGAAAGCTTGCTGGATAAGGGCGTCGACTTTATTTTTCTGCCCTGCGAAAGCTACAATCTTGACGAACACTGTTCGACAAACCATTACAACTGCCCAGTAGTCGCGTACTATCCCGAGCTTTTAAAAGCCAACAACGAGCGGCTCACGGACGAAAATTTTATAATGCCCTATCTGGATTTGAATATGACCAAGAGCACGGTCAACAAGCTGTACGGCATATTCAAAAACTACGGCGTTAAAAAGGGCGATATTAAAAAAGCGCTCAAATGCGGGTTTGAAAGGCTTGAGAGCTATCACGCCGATATCCGCAGAAAAGCGGACGAAATTCTTAAAAAAGCAGAGGAGCAGGGCAAAAGAATTATCGTGCTTGCAGGTCGCCCCTATCATATAGATAACGAAATCAACCACGCGGTCAACAAGCTTCTGACTTCATTGAACTTAGCCGTGCTTTCCGAGGACAGCGTGTTTGAAAAGTCGGGGAAAGTAGAGGTCAACGTTTTAAACCAGTGGACCTATCACGCAAGACTTAACCGCGCTGCGGACTTTGCCGCGAAGCATAAAAACGTAAACCTCGTGCAGCTGGTTTCGTTCGGGTGCGGGCTCGA
>JAIEAS010000038.1 GCA_029071285.1 Clostridia bacterium | reverse complement strand
TAAGCAACACAGCCAAAGCTACGTTTGAAACGATTGCAAGCGCCACTCCCGCTCCCGACGCGGCAAACGACATTATAGAAGAAATTGCAAGTCCGCTGCCGAGTATCGGTATCGCAAAAAGCCCGAGCGCTGGACTTCCCGAAACAAACATAGAGGCAAGCCCTAAAAGAATTATAACCATCATCAAAGGCGTTATCATTGCGCCTGCTTCCTTTACGCTTTTAGCAAGCGCGGAAATAACAGAGAACGCCGAGATGATTGCAAGGACTATCGAAATTATCAGCCCGAACAACATAAAGTAATCGCCTGCGGTGTAAAACGCCGCCGTTTCCGCGCCGATAAATCCGCCCATAAGCTTCGGCAATGAAAGTATTACGCCGATAAAACTCGAAATGCCGCTGAGCATAGCAAAAAAAGTTAAACTTATTATTTTACCAACGGCAAGCTGAACTCGCTTTACGGGAGTTACGAGCATTGTTGCCATCGTGCCGCGCTCCTTTTCGCCCGCAATCGATTCGGGCGCAACTGCAATGCACGCAGAAGCGAGCAGCGCAAGCATAAGCATGGGCACCAACATTGAAAGCAGATTTGCGGCAGTATCCTTTTCGTCGGCGAGGTCGCCGCTGCCGCCTGCGTTTATACTGAACGCAGGTTGTTGATAAAGCTCTAACACGGCGCCGACAATCGAATACGCCGCAGAAGAATTTACTTTTGACGAATTATAATACACACGCACGTCGGCACCCGATTGCCCAAAGAGATTTTCGGGAAAAACGACCGCTATATCCATATCGCCCGAGGCTACTTTCTCCTTCGCTTCGTCCTCGGTCATGGTTTCTTGCGAAATAGTTAACACACTTTCCAAAGACTGAGAAATTTCCGGCGGCATATTGATAACGTAAGCGGACGGCTTGAAATCTTTATCAACGGCTTTATCCGCAAACACAGTGCCCATAAGCGAGTATAAAACGTAAATCAAAATTCCGGGCAAAAGCACGGTTATAATCATCCGCTTATCCCTGAAAAAACGGTAAAACTCTTTTTTAACAATAGTCCAGACGTTTTTCATATACTCTCTCCCGTGACTCTTTTGTATAAGCCGAAAAAGACGTTTTCAAGCGTGTCGCCCTCAGTAATTTTTTCAAGCGTATCAAGCGCGGCAAGTTTCCCGTTGATGATAATGCCAACCCTGTCGCAAAGCTTTTCAACAAGGCTGAAAATATGGGTAGAAAGTATTATGGTTTTTCCGTTTGATTTAAGCTCCTGCAAAAAGTCCGTAACTACTTTTGCAGTAATTACGTCAAGTCCGTTTGTCGGCTCGTCGAATATTATGAGGTCGGGGTCGTGTACGATTGAAACCACAAGCGAAACCTTTTGCTTCATACCCGTGGAAAGGTTGGAAAGCCTGACTTCGGCAAACCTGTCTATTCCGAATTTTGCAAACAACTTACTCTTTCTGCTGTCGCGGGTTGCGCGGTCTACGCCGTGGAGTTCACTGAAAAAATCGTAAAGATAGTTGGGCGTGAAAAAGTCGTCGAGCTTTAGCTCGCTTGTCAGAAAGCCTATTCCGTCGCGTACGGCATACTCCTCCGTCACAACGCTTTTGCCGTTTATAAACGCGTCGCCGCTATCGGGTTTTATCAGCGTAGCCAACATTCTTAAAGTAGTCGTCTTGCCCGCGCCGTTCGGTCCCAGAAGCCCGAAAATTTCGCCGCGGTATGCTGTGAAAGACAGATTGTCCACCGCAACTTTTACGGTAGCCGACCCGCCTTCAAGCCGCTGCTGCTTTTTGGTAAGTTTAAAGGTCTTTGTGAGGTTTTCCGCCCTTAAAATTTCTTCCATTACTTCCTCTCGTATAATTTTGAGAATAGTCTTTATATTTATAGTATACGGAACAAAATGTTCATTGTCAAGCAAATAGGAACAAAATGTTCTATTATTTTGGTATGAATAAATTTGCCGAAAGATTTAAAGAATTGCGCGTCGAACACGGACTGTCGCGCGCAAACGCCGCCGAAAAACTGAACGTTTCGGTACGGCTTATAGCATATTGGGAAAACGGCGAGCGGGAATGCGATTTCGATACGCTTTTAGCCGTTGCCGAATTGTTTTCAACAAGCGTTGATTACCTTTTGGGTAAAACCGATTTTTAATAACTTAAAAGGGCGGAACTTTCCGCCCTTTTTTTATGCGTTGAAATATGTGAAATGTAAAACCAGGCAGGTTATTGACAAAAGCACCAGATACAAACTGAACCATTTGTAATTTGCTTTTTTAATGACTTTAAGCATTACTTTAATTGCAAAAAGTCCCGATATCGCCGATATAATAAATCCGAGCGCAACGCTCCAACCGAGGGTTGCTCCCCCTTCAACGAACGACTGCTGAATTTCCCCTTTGTACAGCCCAGAACCGAGCTCCACAATGAAGCTGCCGAGAATTACGGGGATACTCATTAAAAAGGAAAACTTTGCAACTTCTTCGCTTCTGCAACCGACAAGGGTTCCCGCGCATATTGTGGAACCGCTTCTTGAAATTCCCGGAAGCACCGCCATTGCCTGCGCTACGCCCATCGGAATTACCGTTTTAAAGCATAGCGGCAAAGTGTTTTGTCTGCGCTTTACAACCATTTCGGTTACGAAAAGCACCGTTGCCGTAACGAAGAAAAATACCGCGAGCACTATTCCCATACAGTCACGGCTTAAAAGTATTTCGTCCAGATCAAAATACTCTACAAGCAAGCCTGTAATTCCTGCGGGCACCGTCGCCAAAGCCAAAAAGCCCAACGTTTTAAAGGGCTTTTTGAAGAGTTCTATTATATCTTTCCAGAACACAACGCACACGGCAACCAAAGTTCCGAGGTGAAGTATTATGGTGAAAAACAGCGCAATCTGGTCGTCGTTTATGCCGAACACGCCCTGAAAAAATGCAACGTGTCCCGATGACGAAACCGGTAAAAATTCAGTAAGACCCTGAACCAAACCGAGAATTATTGCCTGCCAAATTTCCATTAATCGTCCAAGTCAAGTAAGTCCTGATACCTGTTCTGGTATTTGGTTACCGACGTATCCTTATTAAAGTCGTTGATTATCCTGCTTCTGAGAGTGGTTGACACCTTTGCCAGATTGTTGTTTTTAACCATTTCGAAGAACTGGTTTTCAAACGTGCCTTCAACCGAAATTTTCGTCCAGTCAGGCTGCTCGCCGTAAACGTATCCGCCGTCAACGCTGAACGCATAGGTGACGTATATCAGGTGCCAGCCGTAATCGCCAGCGCAGACTGTGAAGCTGCCTTCGCCGTTGCTTACCGCAAGCTTAGCCGCGTATTCGAACTCTTTGATATAGTTCGTGTCGTAAGCCGAAACGGAGTAACCGATATAGTTTGAAAGCACGCCCGTGTCGGTAGTGTAAGCGAATTGCAGTTCGTTAACCGCGCTCATTGCTTTGTACTGGGCGGTACCTTCCTTCATAAGCTCGGCCTTGTTGAAATCGCCGAAGTTTACTTTACCGCTTGCGTAGACGAATTTGGAATAATCAATTTCGTCCTCATCGTCAGCTTTATGGAAGCCGTCGGTATTGTAATAAACCTGATTACCGTTTTCGGGATTGTAGCTGTCATAGAATTCTACGTTGTTCCCGCCGCCGAGTACAAAGTTAATATATGCCGAAAATTCTTTAAGCATACCGTCGATATCAAGTTTATTGCCGAGCAGCGTGTAGCTTCCGTTTTCGTTTTCGTAAACCTTGCCGTTGTAGGGATAGCTGCCGGTATAAGCCTGCAATTTCTTGTATCTGCCGCCCTCGCCGCTGTCGGTAAGGTTGTCTTCAAAGAAAAGCCAATCGCTGTTTGCATCGTAATAGCCTTCTATACCCGCCTCGGTTGCGTCGAACGCATATTTCGTTGCGCCGTTGAACCAAGCCGAACGCTGGTCGACCGTTTTGATATTTTTGAGTATCTTGTTTCTTTCGTAATAATAGTAATCGTCGTCCTCGTTCGCGGAATGAATCTTGCTGAGCGAATCGAGCTCCCTGCTCTGAATAGCGTCAAACGGAAGCAGAATGTTATATACAAAACCGTAATTGCCGTGCTTACCGTCAGTAAACTCGTCGCTGTCGGTCGTATTAGGGCTGTACAGAATGAACGAACTTGACGACATATCGCCGAGCGCGGTTTCAAAATCTGACGTAGATTCGTAATCCCTCTTCTGCTGTTTTACAAGCTCGTCGTAAACGTACTGGATATACGAGGTATCGCCGCCCTTAAGCTGTTCTTCAAGCTCTTCTTCATAGTCGTTGAAGTATTTGGTAACGGCGCGGGATTTGAGTTGGGTGAGATATTCGTTCTGAATATAGTCAAGGCTCATTATGTCGGTCAAATCTTCCTTTTCGTCAACCAGATAATTGTTTTTAAGATTTTTTATAAAGCTGTTGTAAGCTCTCAATCTCGTAAGTCTGGTCGTTCCGTCAAGCGCGTCGTCCTGATAGATACCGCTATCCGAAAGAAGATATCCCGTATAGCCCGTGTAAACGTAATAATCGAGTCCGCCGTCTTTACCGTGGGGATAATAGTCGTCCTGCTCGGTGTTAAGATTTACGGGAGTCGTGCGCGTGTCGCTGCCGGTATATTCGTCCTCTTCGTCGATAATAGTCTTTTCGTAATTATCGATTGCAGAGTTAAGCGACTTGTATAAGGAATACTTTGCAAGCAAAACGTCGTCTTCGTTGCCTAAAAGATACTCGTATCTTTCAACGTCGTTTTCGTATGCAAGGAAATTTTCAAGCGATTTGCTGTCTTCACTCTGCGACAGAAGCTCGAGCGTGCAGTACTGGGTAAGCACAGCATTTTCAACCAACTGGTTCACGAGCAAGTTGAAAGTATCTTTGTAAGACGAACCGTTTTGAATATATGAGTATCCGACGTTTAAGAAATAAGAAATCAAATCTCTCTTTACAATCGAAGTCGTAGTGATTGCATTTCTGTAATCTTCAAGCTTTGCGGGGAACTTGTCCGAACGCGAAACGTCAACCTCTACTATAACCTGTTCCATATCCTTTTTATTGTTCGAGGATACAAGCGAACAGCCCGTAAAGGTTGCGCCGAGCGCGATACACGATGCAAGTGCTGCGGCTATTACCGCTGTTTTTTTCTTCATAATGTTATCTCCTGCTATCAGGTAACGATAAAATACCAACTACCATTATATATTATTTAGAACGCGATAGCAAATATTTTTGGTTGAATTTAAGTAAAACTTATTGCAAATTTTAAGAATTTTGTCATTTCGAGCATCGTTTTGGTCTGAGTGCGTCGCGGCTTAAAAATAATAAGCGGCGCTTTTGCCATTGAATGCTTGACGCTGTCTTTATAGCTGTCGAGCGCAGCCGCAAGCCTTTTGTCACTCAGCGAATTTATCGAAGGAAGCTCAAACGACCCCTCTTTACTGTCCACGCAGATTTTTTTGACGTTGAATTTTGTTGCGTATGACTTTAATACCGCAATAATCAAGAGGTTTAAAACCTCGTCGGGCATAGGCCCGTAATTGTCTTCTATGGATAGACATACACGTTTATAATCTTCGACCGAGCGGATTTCGGCAATCTGCTTATAGCAATCCATCCTGCCCGCGTTGGACTCAACGTAGCTCTCGGGAATATAAGCGGTCGCCTTAATTTCAAGCTCGGCAGCATACGAGCTTTCGCCCGTCAATTCTTCTTTGAGTAATTTCGAATAAAGCTCGTAGCCGACTTTATCCATATGCCCGTGCTGCTCCGCGCCGAGAACATTGCCCGCGCCGCGGATTTCCAAATCGCGCATTGCCACCTTGAAACCTGAACCGAGTTCGGTAAACTGCATTATGGCTTTCAACCTTTCAGCCGCATCCGAAGTCAGAACTTTTTCGGGCTTGAAAGTGAAGTATGCGTGAGCAAGCCTTGAACCGCGTCCGACCCTTCCCCTCAGCTGATACAGCTGCGATATGCCAAGTCTGTCGGCGTCGATTACTATTATCGTGTTGGCGTTTGGAAGGTCTATTCCGTTTTCTATTATTGTCGTTGTTACCAGTATATTTTTTTCGCCGCGGTAGAACGCGAATACGCTGTTTTCGAGCTTATCCCTCTCCATTCTGCCGTGGGCGTAACATACTTTTCCCTCGGGAACGATTTCCGCAATTTTACCCGCAAACGACGAGATAGTTTCCACCCTGTTGTAAAGAATGAACAGCTGACCGCCGCGCGACAGTTCTCTTATGCAAGCGTCGCGTATCAGCGCTTCCGTTTCCTCTACGACGTAGGTCTGAACGGGCAGTCTTTTCTGCGGCGGAGTGTTTATCGTGCTTATATCTCTTATGCCCGACAGCGACATATGCAAGGTGCGGGGTATGGGCGTTGCCGTCATCGTAAGGCAGTCTATATCCGACTTTATGTGCTTTATCTTTTCCTTATGCTCTACGCCGAAGCGCTGTTCCTCGTCAAGCACCAAGAGACCCAAATTATCAAACTTTACGTCGTCGGACAAAAGTCTGTGCGTTCCGACGATAAAATCGATATCACCGTTTGCAAGCCGCTTTAAGGTTTCCTCCTGCTGCTTGGGTGTCTTGAAGCGGTTTAACTTTTCCACCCTTACGCCGAAGTCCTTAAATCTATCCAGTGCGGTATTGAAGTGCTGTTCGGAAAGCACCGTTCCGGGACACATCAAAGCCGCCTGCCTGCCGCCGAGGACGCACAGATAGACCGCGCGCAGCGCAACTTCGGTTTTGCCGAATCCGACGTCGCCGCAAAGCAGTCTGTCCATAACCTTATCCGAGCACATATCCGCTTTTATCTCTTCAATCGAAGCAAGCTGGTCGGGCGTTTCTTCGTAAGTAAACGCATCCTCGAACTCCTGCATCATTACGGTATTTTCGGGGAATCTATATCCCTTTCTTTCGCCGCGCTCTTTATACAGCTGTTTTAAATCGAAAGCGAGCTCGCGTATAGAACGCTTTACCCTCTCCTTTATTCTGTCAAAGTCAGCTCCGCCTATTTTGGAAAGCGGCGGGTTGGTTTCGCCGACGTATTTCGAAAGTACGTCCATCTGCTCTACGGGAACGTATAAAACGTCGCCGCCCTTGTACTCTATGGAAACGTACTCCTTTATGCCGTCAGTCGTTTCTATCTTTTCGGTACCGGTAATTCTGCCTATGCCGTGCTTTTCGTGTACGGCGTAGTCGCCGATTTCCGGTGCAGTGAACATATCGCCGCGCCGTCTTTTAATACGCTTCGTAACTGCCTTCGTATATAAATCGGCACTTCCCAAAATTACGAGCTTGCACTCGTGGATAATAAGTCCGTGCGGCATATCTTCGGAAGTGATTGAAACGCCGTGCAAAGCTTCAAGCCGTTCGGGAACCTGATATACCGGTAAATACTCGTCCGATAAAAGCTCGGCAAGTTTTTCGTATCTTTGTATACCGCCCGTAAATATCAGCGCCCTGTAGCCGTTCGCAAGCCAGTTTTTCAAATCGGTTATAAGCTGCGGCATTGCGTTAAGATATGACGGCGCGGGCGACGAAGTAAAATTATAAGTTTTCAAAGGGGTGAAAAACTGAGTGCTCGTGGTAAAGGTCTGCAAGGATAAGCAACGGAATTTTTTGAAACTTTCGGTAAGCTTTTCGGGTTCGATTAACTGACCGAGGCTGAAACCGAACGCTTCGCCTCCCTTTCTGAGTTCCTGTACGCGCTGTGAATGTTCTTTATAAATTCCGTTCATAGCGTCGTTGATAAGTTTGCACTCGTCGAACACTATCAAAGTATCTTTATCGATTATATCGAATACCGTGCGTGCACAACTCAAAAGAGGCATTACGAACGACGCTCCCGCAAACAGCGCACCCGAGTCGATCTTTATAAAAATTTCATCGGCAATAGCTCTTGCTCGGCGCAGCGCCTCGGACGGACTGTTTTTAAGACAGTTTGAAATTTCGGCCTTTACGCGGGTAACGTCATCCGCGTTGTATTTAACGTCGGTTGCGGCAACCGCGCAGATACTGTTTACTTCTTCAAGCCTTTCGCCGCTCGCCGAGTCGTAAGGACGTATTCTTTCAACCGTATCGCCGAAAAAGTCTATACGGACGGGGTTTTCACAATTTATCGGATACAAATCGAGGATATCGCCGCGCACCGCAAACGAGCCTTTGCTGTCAACAGTGTACTCGCGCGTGTAGCCCATCTGCACCAGCTTCTGTGGAATAGCAGAATAGTCGTAATCTTTGCCGACTTCAAAGTTCAGATAATCAATCTCCGCGGGAAAAAGCTGCATTATGCTTTCCACGTCCGCGACCACTATGCGCGCGCCCGCCTGCAAAGAATGGATTGCCGAAAGTCTTTTATACAGCGCGTCCTTTGAAAGTGCGTCCTTGTATAAAATCACCTCGTCCTTGGCGCAAAGCTGAGCGCAGCTTTTACCCGAAAGGGCGCGTATGGAATTATATGCTTTTGAGGCAGAAACTCCGTCAGCTGCGATATACAGAATTTTCTGTTCGGGCAAAGCGGATATTAAATATTTATGTGCTTCCGAAACGCCGAAAACCGCCGTCGGAGTTCCGAGGCGGATATCGTTGCCGAGGGCCGCGTAGCCCTCGCCGAGATTTCGGTAGGTAAAGAATTGATTATCCAAAATACTTACCTTTTATTTATATTAACCATTATAAGCGGTCATAACAAGTTCTGTCTTTTCACCTTTGGCAAGCGCGATTGCCGCATCTGCCGCGCGGTTGCTTGCGGCGATAAAAAGCTCGTAGTCTTCCTTTTTTACTTCGGAAAGCACGTAATTTATTATGGGAATATTAACTTCGCTGTCGCGGATACCTATTCTTATCCTTACGAAATCAGAAGTATTGATTTCCGAAATTATCGACCGCATACCGTTGTGCGTTCCAGCGCTTCCCGAAGGGCGTATCCTTACCGTGCCCTTGGGGATATCGTAATCGTCGTAGATTATAATAAGGTCGTCCGCGGTCGCCTTATACTTTGCAAGCAGCTGCTTTACGGCTCTGCCGCTCAAATTCATATACGTTACGGGGCGGGCGATTATAACCTTTTCGCCGTTTACGTTACCTTCGGCAACGTAGGATTCGCATTCCTTTTTCTTGAATTTTACGCCCAGTTTTGCCGCGACGTCGCCGACGGCGATATAGCCCATATTGTGAAAAGTTTTTGCGTACTTTTCTTCGGGATTGCCCAAGCCCACTATAATTTTCATACTTTACCTTATTAAATCAAACGCCACAGCGTACTGTGGCGGTTTGTTATCAGTCGTAAATTTTTGACATAGGTCTGTCGAGATAAACGTTTTCGATTGCCGACGCGAATATAGGCGCAGTCGTAATCATTTTGAAGATAGGAAGCATCTTTTCTTCGGGAATGTTTATGGTGTCAAGCATAGCGAGCTCGGTTATGGGCGAAGCCGCTAATCTTTCTATTGCGGGACCGGATAAAACTCCGTGCGAGCAGCAAGCGTAAATCTCTTTCGCGCCCGCCTCTTTCAAAGCTTTTGCGCCCTGAACAATCGTGCCCGCGGTATCTATCATATCGTCAATCATAAGGCAGTTTTTGCCTTTTACGTCGCCGATAATGTTCATAACTTCCATTACGTTGGCTTTGGGACGGCGCTTGTCGATAATCGCCATTTTCGCGTCCATTTTAGCCGCAACCTTTCTTGCCCTTGCGACCGAACCGATATCGGGCGAAACGACAACGAAATCGTCGTCAACCTTGGGTTTGAAATGATTGTAAAGGGTCGGACCTCCTACGAGGTTGTCCAAAGGAATATCGAAAAATCCCTGAATCTGCAGGCAGTGCAAGTCCATAGTAAGAACTCTGTCCGCACCTGCCGAGGTTATAAGATTGGCAACGAGTTTTGCCGTAATGGGTTCGCGCGAACGCGCCTTTCTGTCCTGACGGGCATAGCCGAAATAGGGAATTACGGCGGTAATTCGTCCAGCACTTGCGCGTTTTGCCGCGTCAATCATAATGAGAAGCTCCATTAAGTTGGTGTTTACGGGCGAACTTGTGGATTGAATGAGAAATAC
>JAIEAS010000037.1 GCA_029071285.1 Clostridia bacterium | reverse complement strand
TTCTTCAACCACTACCGTCCTCAGTTCTTCATCAGAACTACCGCCGTTACCGGGTCAATCGACCTTCCCGCTGGCACCGAAATGGTTATGCCCGGCGATAACGTTGAAATCACCGTTGAGCTCATCAAGCCCGTAGCGGTAGAAGAAAAGCTCCGTTTCGCTATCCGCGAAGGCGGCAGAACGGTTGGCTCGGGTACCGTAGTTAAGATTCTCGGCTAATCATAAAAACAAAATAAAAAGCACCCCTTGCGGGTGCTTTTATTTTTTTGTAAAAATATGGTTTTTAAGGTTTATATTACTATGCTGTTTTTCTCGTTTATGTGGCTTTGAGTTATCAAAATAACTCTTTTGGGTTATTTAATTATCCGATAATATAATATAATACTCTACGAGTACATATTGTACAATTCAGAGAATATAAAAAGGAGAAAAATAAGATGTTTTGTAAGAATTGTGGCAAAGAAATCGACGACAAGGCTACTATCTGCGTACACTGCGGCGTTCCTACCGCTAATGCACAGACCCAGCAGCAGGCTGTAGCTCCCGCTGCACCCAACAACGGTTTCGCTATCGCTGGTCTTGTATGCTCGTTCTTCTCGTTCGCAGCCGTTATCGGTTTGATTTTGAGCATTATCGGTCTTCGTAAGGCTAAGACTCCCGAATACAACGGCAAGGGCAAAGGACTTGCAATTGCAGGTATCGTAATCAGCTGCATCACGCTCTTCTACTGGATCATCATTATGGCTACTTGCGGCTCCGCACTTTGCGCTGCATTGAATGATCCCGAAGTTACCGGTGCGCTTTTATTGCCTTTGGTTTAATTTAAATCAACACAAAAAAACGGGTTCTCTGAACCCGTTTTTTTATTTGCAAAGGAATAGCGGCGCGGAGCATTGACAAACTTTAAAAATTTCCGTATAATAAAAACAGAAAACAAAAGAGGTGGCTGGTATGTTTTGTAGAAACTGCGGAAAGGAAATCCCCGACAAGGCGGTGTACTGCGTGCACTGCGGAGCGGTAACCGATAATCCTTCGGCGTTCAACGCTCAGCCCGCCGCACCGGATAAAAAAACAAACGGCTTTGCGATTGCGGGCTTCGTTTTATCACTTGTAGGCTTAGTTCTCGGATACTATACCTATGACGTCGTGCCTTTGCTGGGCTTGATATTCAGCATTATCGGACTTGTAAAGTCAAAAACTTGCGGTTCGGGCAGGGGGTTGAGTATTGCGGGTTTGGTTATCAGCATCGTTTCAACGGTCTTAGCCATAGTGCTTATAATATTAATAGTCGGCTTGGCGGTATTGCCCGTGCTTGGGGTAATATTCGGCTCAGGCGTTCCGAATTAAAAAATAAAACCCCCGCCCCTTAATAAGGGCGGGGGTTTTTAAATTCAGGTCATCGAGCGTAAAAGGGAGATGACCGCTTTTTTTTGCGCTTCGGTAAGTTTCATATATCTCGACTGCAATTCGTCCGCATAATCGTCGGTTACCGGACCTTCCAGATTTTCGTCCGCAAAAAATTCCGATAGAGTCATATTAAAAGCCCCGCAGATTGCGCGCAGAGTAGAAATTTTCGGCTCGGTATTGCGTGCATACAAGTTGTTTAAAGTCGACTGCGTAAGCATTGCTTCCATAGCAAGGTAGTTAACCGACCAGCCGCGTTCCTCGCGCAGCTTGTCAATTTTTTCAATAATAGTCATATTAATTTCCCCTTTAGGCTATTGTATAACCAAAAAGAGTTAATTTAATAACACAAAACAGTTGACAACTGAACCCAAATGGGTTAAACTGTTAACTGTACTTTTGTAACAGTACAAATAAACTTTTAGAATATGGAGAAAAGTAAGATGTTTTGTAAAAATTGCGGAAAAGAAATTGACGACAAAGCAACCGTATGCGTACACTGCGGCGTGCCTACGGCTAATGCGCAGACTCAGCAGGTTGTAACCGGCGGACAGTCAAACGGCTTTGCGATTGCGGGCTTTGTGCTGTCGTTATTCGGCGGTATCCTCGGCTTGATTTTCAGTATCATAGGTTTGCAGAAATCGAAACTGCCCGAATATAACGGAAACGGCAGAGGACTTGCAATTGCGGGAATTGTAATCAGCAGTATTGCGCTGTTCGGCTACGTTCTCGGAATCGGTCTTTGCAGTGCAGGCGCTTGTGTTCTTGGCAGCACAACACCCAGCAGCGCTCTTGCTCTGTTGCCTTTGGTTTAATTAAAATTAACGCAAAAAAAAGCGGGTTTTTAAACCCGCTTTTTTTGTTAATAATTTATGTAAACGAAAAAAAAGGAGTAAACTGTATGTTCTGTACAAGCTGCGGTAAAGAGATATCCGACAAGGCTGTAATCTGCGTGCATTGCAGCGCGCCTGTAACCGGCGCTAAAGCTGTTGACTTTTTTAATTTAAAACCGTAAAATATATAGTAGTAAAACTGAGAGGTTACTGATATGTTTTGCAAAAACTGCGGTAAAGAGATAGCCGACCAGGCGGCGTATTGCGTGCACTGCGGAGCTGTAACCGACAATCCTTCGGCGTTCAACACCCAACCGGTCGTGACGGGGAATCGAACCAACGGCTTTGCGATTGCGGGCTTCGTGCTTTCGTTCTTTTCCTATCTCGCAATTCTGGGTCTGATATTCAGCTGTGTGGGTCTGAATTACTCAAAACAGCCCGAATACAGCGGCAACGGCAAGAGACTTTCGATTGCGGGCATAGTAATAAGCTGTGTTTCAATCGTTTTCTGGGTTATCTTTGCGGCTTTGCCGTAAGCGGGGGAGCAGGTTATGTTCTGTAAATACTGCGGAAACCAAATTCACGAACGCGCAATTTTTTGTTCGGGCTGCAACACCTTTTTTAATTCAGAAGCAAACGCTGCGCCTTTGATTGCGCAACCCGCCGTAAACGCGGTTCAGACGCAGAAAAAATTCAACGGCTGGTCGCTTGCCGGAATTATAATTTCCATTCTCAGCCTTATAACAGGCTGCATATTCGTCAAAATTTATATCGCCCAGTACGTCGGCGGAGTGGAGTTGCAATACTATTGCTCGATACCGCTAATTATCGGAACGGTTTTCAGCTTAGTCGGCACTATACGCGCAAAAAAGCTGAAATCGGGCCTGGGGCTCGGCATAGCAGGGCTTGCCGTCGGTATAGGCGCCTTCGTAATTTCCGCGCTGTATTACGTTTTTATGGTAATGCAGTATTACACTTCCGCGGCAATGTTTTTCATTTTATTGCTTTTATTATAAACTTAATATTAAACCGCCCCGCGCTTTGCGCGGGGCGGTTATTTTATTTTTGAGCGAAGTAATCGCAATATTCTTTTAAAGTGCAGTTTAAGCAGTCGGGCTTCTGCGAGTGGCAGACGCGTCTTCCGTGGTAAATCAGATAGTGGTGGGCTTTGGACCACTGGTCTTTTGGAATTGCCTGCATAAGCCCTTGCTCGACCTTTTCGGGCGTTGCACCGTTGGCGAGCCCCAGTCTGTTTGAAACGCGGAAAACGTGCGTGTCAACCGCAATCGCGTCGCCGCCGAATGCAACCGCAAAAACCACGTTGGCGGTTTTCCGTCCCACGCCCGCAAGAGTTTGCAGCTCTTCGAGGTTGTCGGGGACTTTTCCGCCGAATTTTTCAATTATATCGCGCGAGGCGGATAGAATGTGCGCCGCCTTATTTCTGTAAAAACCGCACGCAAAAATATACTTTTCCAGCTCGGCTTGCGAAAGAGAGAGCATTTTTTCGGGCGTGTTGTACCCGCGGAAAAGCACTTCCGTAACCTTGTTCACCCGCGCGTCGGTGCACTGTGCGGAGAGTATCACCGCAACCAGCAGCTCGTACGGCGAGTTGTATTTAAGCTCGGGCTTGGCGTCGGGGTAAAGCTTTGCAAGCCCCTGTAAAATTTTCGCGTTTTTGTCCATACGGAAATTTTACCATAAGCCCGCGGACAAAATCAACCTATTTTTCCGATAATCGTTTTGCCGTAAGACGAGTAAATTCTGAAAAAACCGTAAAACGCGGAATATCCGCCCGCGCGCACGACCGCTTTCGTCCGCTCGAACATTCCGTGCGGAAACTTAATTGAAAGCCCGCAGCCGACGCCTGCTTCCTGAGGCGTGTTTATAAGCCCTGCGGGAACGCCTGCCGCCCGTAGTCTTGCGTTGCAGTCAATCGCCTGCGAACGCGAGCGGAAAACCGCAAGTATCTCTGTCATAATTTTATCCCTCGTATAAAT
>JAIEAS010000036.1 GCA_029071285.1 Clostridia bacterium | reverse complement strand
CAATAAAGCCCTTAAAACAGTTGAAATTATTTAAAATATAGTTTATAATATTGTAAGTATGCAAGCAATTGCTTACACGACTAATAAAGTAAGGTTTTACATTAATGAAGCTGAACGTAAACAACCTTGAAGGCAACGAGTTAGCCGACGATTATTCACGCCAGGCCGCAACAGGCAGCAGGTGGAGCGAAACGTGGGACGTTTTTAAGTCCAATTTCGGCAAGCTCGTTCTTCTCAACGTTATAATATTAATAACTTTCGCGCCCGGCATTGCGATAATGGTTTTCCGCTCGATGTACATTGCCAACCTCGGCGCAATTTATCCGTTTAACGCTAACACGGGACTGGGATATCCCTATTATCCCGACGTGCAGGGGCTTGCGGAAAATATTCATTTAACCGCCGACCTTTTGTTCTATTCGCTTCTCGTAGTCGCGGGCTTTATCGCCTCGGTCGGGCTTGCGGGCGGTGCTTACTCAATCAAAAAACTTTTGAATACGCACGGAAAGTTTACACTTAAAAGCTTTTTCCACGGCGTAAAAGTCTGCTACTTCAACACCGTTCTGCCCGTAACTATTTTTATGGTTGCACTCGTCGGAACTATGATTCTGGGCGACTGGAAAGACTACGTCATAGCGATAGGTCAGTCGCGCCACGGTCCGCTTACGGCGTACTCGTTCGCGATTATCGCAAGCGTTCTCGTCGGTGTTTACTGCGCGTGGGTTTTCGTCGTCGGCGTAAGCTATAAGGTAAAGCTCGGGCAGGTTTTCAAAAACGCCTTCGTTCTGCTTATCGGAAGCCCTCTGCACACGGTATTTTTCGCCGCGTTCGCTATGCTTCCCGTATGGCTGTATCTCATCGGTACCGCGGTATCCTTCATGAAAATTATCGCGTATATCGTATTCATTTTCATAGGCTTCGTAATTATGCTGCTCGTGTGGCTGAGCTTCACGCAGTGGGTTCTGGATATGTACGTAACCCCCAACATCCAGAAGGCGCAGGAAGAGGCGAAGGCGGCGTTATCCCCCAAGGAGCTTGCGGCTCAGAAGGAAGAAGAGGACAAGCGCACGGCTATGGAACTGCTTGCCGCTGGCAAGAGCGAGCTTATCGGAAAGCCCATCAAGCCTATCACGGACGAGCAAGCGTTAACTCCCATTTCGGGTTCGTTTAACCGTCAGTCGCTGAACAAGGTTGAAGACGAGCGCGAAAAGCTTAAGAGCGACGTGCTTTCTTACGAAAAGGAGCATATGACCGACCCCGTCTATGCGGAATACAACAGACTTTTCGCCGAGCGCGAAAAGGCGTTGAAGACCGACAAAAAGGGCAAAAAGAAGAAGCTGTCATCCGACAACCTTCTTAAAAAATAGGAAAAGTAAATGGCAAATTCTTACTCTGCACTCGGCAGATGGTTTGAATATCTGAACGACGACTGCGGCTATGAACAATGGTCGCAGTATTTAATTGAACGGCTGAAAAAATGCGGCGCGGGCAGCCGCGGAGTGGATATCGGCTGCGGCAACGGCTATTTCACCCGCGCGCTGATTAAGGCGGGTTATTCGGTTGCCGGTATAGATATTTCGCCCGAGATGCTGGACAAGGCGCAGCAAATTTCTTTCAAAGAAGGGGTTCGGGCTGAATTTTTACTCGGCGATATTACCAAACTAAAATTGAATTTCAAAGCGGACTTCTGTGTGGCGGTGAACGACTGCCTCAACTACGTTTCCAAAGACAAACTGAAAACCGCTTTCGCCCGCGTTCATTCCTGCCTCAAAAAGGGCGGCACGTTTATATTCGATATAAGCTCGTCGCACAAGCTGAAAAATATAATAGGCAACAACCTTTTTGCCGAGGACAGGGAGGACTTGACCTATCTTTGGTTCAACAAGCTCGAAGGCGACAGCGTAACTATGGATCTGACCTTGTTTGAAAAGCAGGGCGAAAAATACGCGCGCAGCGACGAGCGGCATATTCAGTATATCCACGAGGAGGACGACGTTTGCGCCGCGCTTAAAGAAGCGGGTTTCGAAGTCGAAACCGAGGGGCATCTGGGCGGAGAAAAAACGGAGAGGATAAATTTTATCTGCACACGGCTATGAACAAATTGTATAAGGCTTTGATATT
>JAIEAS010000358.1 GCA_029071285.1 Clostridia bacterium | reverse complement strand
ATTATTAAAATCAAAATATAGGAAATAGGGAATGTTTTAAAACATTCCCTATTTCCTATATTTTGATTTTAATAATTTCTTCGACCATGGCGCAGAGCTTATCCGATTGCGCGTCGTCCAATTTGCTGCGTAAATTTTCTCAGCAGCAGTACGCTCTTCGTTAGGCGGTTTTTTCCACCACCGTGAGAACAATATCATCTTGATTCGCATCTGACTGCAAATATTCATCCGATAAGCCAAGACCGCTTTCACAAGAGCACAAGCTTCTATCGCAAGTAATTTGAAATGCTACACTTATTCAAATAATCTTCCATTAGTCGACGTTGGTTGGAATAAAAATATTATTATATTATGTATTCCTACTTCCTTGCACCATTATTTTTAAATCATTCTTATGATTTTATCAATAAACATATTATTCCAACTTTATAATAAAGTTCAAATTGAATGTTATCCGCCGCGCCAAAATAGCCGACAGGTTTTATCCTGTCGGCTATTTTGCATTTTCAGACTATTAATGGGATTTGAGGGGAGGCAAGCGAAACTTGTTTCGCGCAGGTCTGCGGGCTCTACCGCAGACTTGACAGCAATTGAATTTGCTGTCAACCGTGCGCGCCGCCAAAGGCGCAAATCCCTTCTTCCGCGCCAAAAGGGCGTAAGTTGAAATTTCAACTTACGCCCTTATGTTTTTATTTGGCTGATTACTCGAAGTTATCGTAGAAGCCGTCAACGTCAAAGTTTTCGTCGCGCCGTATCGGTTTATTCTTCGTAGTGTCAACCGTAGTCGTGGTGGTAATCACCGCGTCGGAAGGATACTTCGCTGCGGGCGTTGCCGTTTCCGTCTTCTGAGGAAGTTCGGGTACGGACTGCGTTGCCGCAAGCTCGCCGTTCGCCATATTCCTTAAAGTCGCCGCAACAAGCGCGCCCATCATATCCATTGAGTTGAGTTGATTATATGCGGGCTGTGCGGGTACACTGTAATCGGGAATACGGTTATAGTTGTGCCCGTTGATATGCTCGCGCATTGCGGCTAAGTCTACGCTATGGCGCGAGTCGCGGTCTACGTGTGATTCCGCACGCATTGCCGCAAGCTCTATACGCTGTTCCGCGTCATACCTTGCGCGTTGCTCCGCCTGCATAGCGTTAAGCTGTGCCTCAAGCCTTGCCAAAGCCACATCATTGCCGCCGCCGTAGTTAGGCATAGGCATCTGCATAGGCATTTGCTGATACTGCGGGTACATAGGCTGTTGATACATAGATTGCTGATACTGCATAGGCGCAGGCATTGCCTGTTGCTGATTATTCTGCATTGCCTGCAACTGTGCCTGAGTTGCCTTGTTGTCCGCACGCAGTTCAGCCATCTGCCGGGTCATTTCCTTTAACAGCTCGTTATCAACCGACTGCACCTGTTGAACGGGCTGAGGCGGTATCTGCTGTGCGGGCTGCTGTTGAACAGCCATAGTTGCCATACCTGCGCCGACCATACCCGCCTGCGCCTGTGCGCGGATTTTTTCAAGCTCGGCTTCCTGCTTTGCTTTTGCAAGCTCACGCTCCGCTTCGAGTTTCTCCTGCTGAAGTCTGCGCTCGTCCTCGCGGCGCTGGCGTTCAGCTTCGCGCTCCTCTTCACGGCGCTGCTTTTCTTCCTCTTTGCGCAAACGCTCTTCTTCCTTGCGCGCCTTGATTTCCTCTTTCTCTTCCTTGGTCTTTCTGCG
>JAIEAS010000357.1 GCA_029071285.1 Clostridia bacterium | reverse complement strand
GGCAGAAGGGTTATCGCCGTCGGCACGACCTCGGTTCGCACGCTTGAAAGCGTTGCGGACGAAAACGGGCAGATAAAGCCTTGCAGCGGCAATACGCAAATTTTTATTTATCCGCCCTACAAATTCAAGTGCGTTGACGCGCTTATTACGAACTTCCATCTGCCCGAAAGCACTTTGATTATGCTCGTTGCGGCGCTGTGCGGCAGAGAAAAGATTTTGGACCTCTACAAAACTGCGGTTGCTGAAAAATACCGTTTCTTTTCATTCGGCGACGCGATGTTTATAGTATAGATATGAGTAAATTTTTTTCATACGAACTCCAACATATTGATAAATACACGGGGGCGCGCGCGGGCGTTTTTCATACTCCGCACGGCGACGTTTTAACTCCCGTTTATATGCCCGTAGGCACTCAGGCTACGGTTAAGGGCGTTTATCCGCGCGACCTGAAGGAAACGGGCGCGAGTATAATTCTTGCAAACACCTATCACCTGCACGTGCGCCCGGGCGACGACCTCGTTAAAAAGGCGGGCGGTCTGCACAAGTTTATGAACTGGCAAAGACCTATTCTCACCGACAGCGGCGGGTTTCAGGTTTTCTCCCTCGCAAAGCTCAATAAAATCAAGGACGAGGGAGTATATTTCAATTCGCACGTTGACGGCACAAAACTTTTCTTCACGCCCGAAAAGGTTATGTCCATACAGGAAAATCTCGGCGCGGACGTAATTATGCAGTTCGACCAGTGTAGCGCGTACGGTTTCAACCACAGACAGGCGGAAGAGGCAATGGAGCGCACCGACCGCTGGCTGAAAAGATGCCTCGACGCAAAATCCCGCGACGATCAGGCGCTGTTCCCCATAGTGCAGGGCAACGTTTTCGGCGATTTGCGGCTCGAAAGCCTTAAAAGGGCAAAACCCCACGCGGTGGACGGAATTGCAATCGGCGGACTTTCCGTCGGCGAACCCAAGCCGATGATGTACGAAATGCTCGACCTTATGCGCCCCGAGCTTCCCGAGGGCGTTCCCAGATATCTCATGGGCGTCGGCAGTCCCGACTGCCTTATCGAGGGCGTGCGCCGCGGCATCGATATGTTCGACTGCGTGCTTGCAACCCGAATTGCCCGCAACGGCACGGCGTTCACTTCTCACGGCAAAGTGGTGGTAAGAAACGGTGCCTTCCGCGAAGATTTTTCGCCGCTTGACGATAACTGCGACTGCTATTGCTGCAAAAACTACACAAAAGCGTACCTTCGCCACCTCAATAACGTAGGCGAAATGTTATCCTCTATGCTGCTCAGCTTACATAATATAACCTTCCTGCAAAAGCTTATGCGCGATATGCGCGAGGCGATTTTTGCGGACAGTTTCAACGATTTTGCCGAAAAATTCTACGCGGATTACGGTTCGCGGGATTGAAAATTGGGTGAAAGTTTGCCTCAGGGCGTTAAAACGCTTGCAAATTGGCTATAAAAATATTATAGTTTAAAAGTAAATTAATTTTGGAGATAAAAAAATGTTTAATTCATTGCTTGCAGTTCCTAACTACGTTCAGTATATAGTAATCGGCGTAGTAGTCGTTGAAATAGTAGGTTTGATTCTTTACTCGTCGCGCAGACGAAAAAAGCAGTAAAAGGACTAGCAGGACCTGATTAACGCCGTTCAGCCCGGAAACAAAGTCAAAACCATCGGCGGCATCTGCGGAATCGTAGTCGAA
>JAIEAS010000356.1 GCA_029071285.1 Clostridia bacterium | reverse complement strand
AACCACGTTTTCCATTTCGCGGTTGAAAAAGTCTATCGCGTCGTCATCGAGCAAGAGCGCGTTCGTCGTGGTAGTGAACAGAAATCTTTTGCCCGACTTTTCGCCCTCGGCACGCGCGTAAGCGACTACGTTTTTTATTGTCTGCAGACACATCAACGGCTCGCCGCCGAAGAAGTCAACTTCCAGAACCTTTCTGTTGACGCTGCTTTTAATGAGGAAATCTATCGCCTTTTTAGCGGTTTCCTCGCTCATAAATTCGCGGGCGGAATGGTAAGCGCCCTCGTCGGCAAAGCAGTAACGGCATCTCAAGTTGCAGTCGTGGCAGATATGCAGACAGAGAGCCTTCACCTCGTTCGATTTCAAAGGATAGGTCTTTACTTCCTCTTTGTATAAAAGCCCCTTTGCCTTCAGCTCCTCAATATCGCTTTTAATCTGCGAAATTTCTTCCGCGGTAAGTGCAGCGGTGTTTCCCTTTAAATACTCCGCCGTTTTATCGTCGCATTCGTGCAGACTGCCGCTACCCGAATCGTATATATAATTTTTGTCCTTATAGTTAAAAACGTGTACCATTTTATAATTAAATTTAAGGAGCAGAGAAACTCTGCTCCTTAATTGATTTTAATTTATTTATTCTTTTCGGGATTCTGTTCTCTTGTAATTCTTTCACAGCTCTGGTTGCCTACCGTGCAGCTAGTTTTGCAAGCGGACTGGCAGGTGCTTCTGCATTCGCCGCAACCCGTAACCTTTTTTTCAGCGGGGGTGGATATAGTCTTAATCATTTTCAAAATCTCCTTTAAAGTATATATCTTTAATCATTGAATTAATTATAGAATACACTTCAAAAAAAATCAAGTGTTTTAACCTAACTATTTAAAATGCGGCGTTTAAACGGGCTTTTTGACGTTGACGGCAATTATTCCCGTGATTAATCCCGCTACCGCGCCGAGCAGGATTTCGATTGCAAAAGTCCAGCTGATTGTAAGCGAACGCGCGATTGCCGCGTATAAGAAGTATGTAATCAGCACTGCGGCAAGGCCGTAAATAAGTCCCTTTAACCAGCCCTTGTCGCCGCGGATGAAAATGAGTCCGCCCGCAACGATTGAAACGATTTTAAAGACCTGATTGACGGGCTTTATCACCGACGACGAAAGCGAGCAGAACTGAATTATAATGGTAAATATCAGCACGAACACCAGCGAGATTATAACTGCCGCCGCCGCTGCTTTTATTACCTGAAACACGTTCTTTTTCATAAATAAAAACCTCCGCTTTAAACATATGCGGAGGTTTTTGATTTTAGAATTTAACTTGCTTTTCCTGCGAAGCTTTTTTGCCTTTTTTTGCGGGAGCTTCGCTCTCGGCGGGCTCGGTTGATTCAGCCGCAACGGGCGCTGCCTCTTCGGTCTTGACTTCAACTTTTTCTTCGACGGGTTCAACCTTTTCTTCCGTCTTAGAAGGCGTCGGCACTTCGGTCGTTTTTACGACTGCGTCTGTCTGATAGATAGCTTGTCTGTCAAACTTTATAAAGCACTTGCCCGACTTTTCGGTGCCGGTTTCAAGCACGAAAGTCTGTTCTTCGTTATCGACTTCGACTACGATTCCGCAGATGCCGCCGATGGTTTTGACTTTGTTTCCGGGCTGAACGGCGTTAATCAGGTCCTGCGCGTCCTTTTCCTGCTTTTTGCGGCGGCGCGACGAGTAAAGAAGCAAAC
>JAIEAS010000355.1 GCA_029071285.1 Clostridia bacterium | reverse complement strand
CCCATAGTATGTAAATAAAATAAGCATATAACCTGAAACGAATTATACAAAATTATTTTAGATTACATATTTCATGGGTGTAAATCTGATTCCGTCGATTTCTTGTTCGTCTGATAACGGAACAAATCCTAAGTGCAAATAAAATTCCTTTCCATACGGAGAAGAGTTTACAGTAATTTCTTTAATTCCCGGATTGTTAGCTTTTATAGCGTCCAATAAGTAATAGAATAGTGAAGTTGCAACGCCTTGACGGTGATACTCCTTTTTTGTAAATACAAGATTTATATGCGAGTTGCCGCGCATCCCGATAATGCCTATAATTTTATTACCGTCAAAAGCCGCATAAATAGGATAGGTACCTTTTGAGCAGGTTTCTATAAAATTTTTATTTTCTATAGTATCACGTTTAAAAGTTTCTACGCCTTGCGGTTTATAATCGTGCGCTTCAAACTGCATAAAAACTTCCATTGCAAGAGTTAACGCTTCGTGAACTTCGCCCGCTGTTATCCGGCGTATATTATACTTTTCTTTCTTCGTTTTTAAAAATTTTTCAAGGTCAAAATGTCCGTCTGCGTAATTCAGTTGCCCGTTTTTATGCTCGTAGCCTAATTTGCGGTAAAAGGGTATAGCCGACATCGCAGAGTGAATTTCAATTCTGTCCGCCCGTTTAGCGTATTCGTCGTTTTCCAAAAATTCTATAATCTTTCTGCCGATGCCTTTTCTCTGATATGAGGGCTCGACAAAAATAGTATGTATCCAGCTTTCCGTTTTGCTGTCCCAGTACTGACCTATGCCGCCGCAGCCTATAATTTTACCGTTTTCTTTAACTACGTAAAAATGACCGTTTTCGGACTTCCATTTGATTTCATCATACGTGCAATAAAAGTATTGTGGAGGATAGAACTTAGCAAAGTCGGAATATTTGCAAGCCCGTATAACCATTTCGCAGGTTTCTTGTATTTCGCTTTCAGTTATCAACTCAATAGTCATAAGTAAATTATAGCATTAAACAATTTTCTTTTCAATAATTTCAAGTATCTCGTCATAATTCTTTGCGGTGACTCCGCTGTAACTGCTCGGTGCGCCGTCAGGGGCGTAGAGAATAAAGTCCACGGCGGCAAGATCGGCGCATTCCTTATCGGATGTAAGGCTGTCGCCTATCCAGACAGCGCGCCCGCTCTCAAATCCTGCGATATGCGACTTTACGTACTCCGCAAATTCCGCCGAAGGCTTGGCAAATTTTATCTCATCCGAGATAAACGTATCCTCGATAAAGGGAGAAAATCCCGCGTCGGATAGGTGCCTTTTCTGAATGGCGGTATTGCCGTTAGTTACGATATACACGCGCCCTGATTCAGAAAGCTTGCGCAAAAATTTTTCTGCGCCTTCAAAGGGGATACATATCTCTTTGAAGTTTTCAAAGTAAGCCTCGGACACGTCCGCAATTTTTCCGCTGTAGCCGTATTCTTCGAACAGCTGCTCGAACCGCCCGAGTCTTATCCGTTCTTTGGTTATTTCGCCCCGCTCATATGCCTGCCATAACTTACGGTTGATTTCGTGAAAGCGAAGCCAGACTTGTCTGTCTGAGGCAATTCCAAACCGCGCAAGCGTTTCCGTCAGATTGAGCTGCTCCGTGCGTTTGAAATCAAACAGCGTATCATCCATATCCAGCAAAAATATATTTTTCATCTTCTTTCCGCAAAATTAACGTATGTGTTGATTGATTATATCACAGTAACACAAACAAAGCAACCGCCAAGTAGCAAATGGCAGACAAGCGCGGTGGAGGGGGATTCTCTTTGTGGTGTCGTTTTGCTTGCGCGAACCAAACGGTTTCTCGCAACTGTAAAGTAGTGCAAAATAAAAGCAGTAGCAAATGCTACTGCTTTTTATTTTTTTGACCCTACACC
>JAIEAS010000354.1 GCA_029071285.1 Clostridia bacterium | reverse complement strand
CCGCCCGAAATCTTGCGGTGCCCGCAAGCTGTTTGTGACCGAACGCGTCCACGTAGTCTACGTGGTCGGAAAGCTCGCAGACGTATCTGCCGTCGGCAACTTTAACGCCCTCGGAAACCGCGATAACTATCGAGCGGTTTTCTTTTAAGAGTTTGCCCGTTCTCTCGATAAATTTATCGATATCGAAAACTTTTTCGGGCAGGTAAATTTCGTCAACGCCCTCGCAGTCCTCGCCCTTTGCAAGCGCGGTTGCTGCGGTAAGCCAGCCGGCGTTACGTCCCATTACCTCGATAACGGAAACTACGGGATAGTCGTAAACGAGTCCGTCGCGGATAATTTCCTTGGTGGTAGCCGCTATGTACTTTGCCGCACTGCCGTAGCCGGGTGTGTGGTCGGTAATCGCAAGGTCGTTATCGATCGTCTTGGGAACGCCGATAAAGCGTATCGAACTTTTAACCTTTTCGCCGTAGTCCGAAAGCTTCTTTATAGTATCCATCGAGTCGTTTCCGCCGATATAGAAAAAGGCGTAAATATCCAGCTTCTTTAAAATAGCGAAAATCTTTTCGTAAGTTTTTTCATTGCCTTCGATGTCGGGCAATTTGTAACGGCACGAACCGAGGAAGGACGAAGGCGTTCTTTTCAGCAGATCCATATCCAGATCGGTCTTAATCCTTGTGGAAAGGTCAACCACGTCGCCGTCTAAAAGTCCCTTAATGCCGTGCACCATTCCGTAAACTGTGTCCGCCCCCCTGTCCTTCGCGGTTTTGTATACGCCCAGAAGCGAAGAGTTGATTACCGCGGTGGGTCCGCCCGATTGTCCTACGATTACGTTTTTCATTTTAATCTCCATATTACTTAATAATTTACGCGGGGGACAAGCAAATCGCCCGCGTACTTATTATAATACACGCGGGCGAAAAATGCAACGGCAAAATGATAAAAATTTTCTATTTTTGTAAATTATTATAATTCTTTGCTCTTGGGCTTTGTGCTGAACTTGCCCGTTACGGCAAATACGATAATCAAAGGAATTGCCGCAACTATCTGCAAAGCCATCGGCACGCCGAAGATTATAAGAATAGCTTTGAGATAAGGAACGTCCTCGGCGTCGAAAAGCCTATCGCCGCTTTTAATAACGCTCTCCGCTTCGCTCATACTGAAAACCAGCTCGCCGTCGGGCAGACCTTCAAGGTGTGCGGTGTAGCCGCTCTCCGTCTTTTCGAAGCCGAATTTCGAGGCATAGGAATTTTTAACCAGATAATAAGGCGTGTTGATTACGATATCGAGAGTTCCGAACGAAGCCCAGCACTTTGCGGGGGACAGAAGGTATTCGTAGCGGTAAAGTCTCGGCGAGTAATTTCCGTTAATATCGGGATACAGCGGCGCGGTTACTTCGTTCTGAACGCGCCCGCCCGCGGGCACGGCAAGCTCATACTCGTACCAGCGCATAAAGCAGTTTGACATAGAATAGTGCAGATAACCGAAAGTATCTATATAGTCCATAGCCGCGTTGTACCAGTCGGTTTCAGATACCGAGCTGTTCGTTCCGCGGTATGCAAGCATAAGGTCCTTAAAGGTTATATCTTTCTGCTTGTAAATATAAACGTCCGCCTCGGTCAATATGTTATTGCCGAACAGCGGGAATGACTGCCCGTATGAAAACTGCGGATTTTCTTCGAAGTCTTCACCCACGACGAAGAGATACAACTCGGTGCCGCGCTGAACGGAAGTCAGAGGATATTCACCTTTCTCGTGCCGATAGATAGAATAGGGCGCGTCTTCATAACTGCTTTGAACTCCGTAGAATACCGCCGTCTTTTCCGCATCGTACGGGGTGTTCAGATACAGCGCGTTCACGCTTCCAGAGCGCATAAATCCGCACTTGTAGTAATGCACTGGGGTATCGTATTTGAAAAACTCGTCGTCCCTGTAATCGTTCAGAATTTTGGCAACGTCCTTTTCCGCGTTGAAAGTGCCGACGCTCAAAGTATGTCTTATGGAGCTTTCAACCTTTTCGCCGTCGGCTGTTACGGCGTATTTTGCGTTCTCGTCAAGATGGTCGCCGAGATAGGAAGGATATTCGCCGAAGGGGAACGCCAGCGTCATATTTACGTCGTAATCCGCGGGGTTGTGGAAATTGTAGTGCGCGGTAACTTTTGCGTCGTAGCCGGCAAAATCTTCCTGCCCGTAATAATAATTGTGGGGGAAGGTATTTATATCGAAGGTCAGCGTTTCGCTCTCCACCACTACGGGGCAGTTTTCGTCCGCGACGAACATACCCGAGGTCGAGCTTCCGTACCAGTCCTTTTGTGCCGAGTTCGCGCTCGCGGTTACCGCGGGAATTGCCGCAATGCCCGTAGCCAGCGCAAGGCTTAAGCCGATTGCGCCTATTTTAAGGTTAAAACTTTTACTTTTCATATCCGTTTCTCCTTTGCTTTTATAATAATAACGGAACGGCTGCGCCGTTTGTCCCGCCTTAGGCACACAATAATTGAACAGAACAAGGTTTTGACGGCGTAATTAAACACAATACTGCGTTGAACCCGCTTGCCGTACGTCGCTGTACGCCTGCGCGTGTTCGCCTTGTCTTGCGCTCAATTGCGCTCGGCAAAACTGCGTAGCACCGCGACGATTGAATTATTGATTGATTTTCTGCGAAGGTGCCCGCCGCTGTACACGGACGTACTGCAAGGGCGCATTTGCTGAAAAGCGACAATAAGGCGGCGTCGCGGCTTATTTTGTTCAATTATTGTGTGCCTCTAATATTATACTACCATTATTTATTATTTTCAATAATATTGACAAATTTTTGCACGCGGATTAAAATAAAGTCAAGGAGTAAAACCTATGCAATCACTGCGTGAATTATACAAAATCGGAAGAGGCCCGTCAAGCTCGCACACGATGGGACCCGAAAGAGCGGTAAACGTTATGAAGGACCGCTATCCCCAGGCGGACTTCTTTAAAGTAACGCTGTACGGCTCGCTTGCGCTTACGGGCAAGGGACACCGCACGGACGAAATTATAATACAGACCTTTGCGCCCGTTAAGTGCGAGGTTCTGTGGGACGAAACCTCCCCCTGCCCCGTCCACCCCAACACTCTGGATATCGAGGGCTTTAAAAATAAAAAAAGCATCTGCGAACACCGCGTTTACAGCGTCGGCGGCGGAACGGTCGTGTTCGACGGCGAGCCCGCCGAAAAGTACGTGCCCTTTGCGGACGATAATATTTACCCTTTGAATACCTATAAGGAAATTAAGGCTTACTGCAAGAACAATAATATAAGGCTGTGGCAGTATGCGGTCGAGTGCGAGGGCGAACAGATTTTAGACTACCTTGCGGTAATCTGGGAGAGAATGAAGCAGACCATTCACGAGGGGCTGACGACCTCGGGCACCCTCCCCGGCTGCCTCGAAACCCACCGCAGGGCGCAGAAGCTTTTCAACCAAAGGCACATTGACGAGTCGGCGCAGACCCGCGAAAACAGACTTGTCTGCTCCTACGCCTTTGCGACCGGCGAGCAGAACGCCGCGGGCGGCATTATAGTAACCGCGCCCACCTGCGGCGCGTGCGGCGTAGTGCCCTCGGTTTTGAAATATATGCAGGACACGAAGGGCTTTACCGACCGCCAAATAGTTCAGGCGCTGGCGGCGGGCGGAATTATAGGAAACCTTATAAAAAAGAACGCCTCGATAAGCGGCGCGGAGTGCGGCTGTCAGGCGGAAATAGGTTCGGCTTGCTCGATGGCTGCCGCGGCGCTTGCGGAACTCTTTGAAATGGGCTTGGGGCAGATAGAGTACGCAGCCGAGGTTGCTATGGAACACCACCTGGGACTTACCTGCGACCCCATTGCGGGCCTGGTTCAGATTCCCTGCATAGAGCGCAACGCGGTTGCGGCAATGCGCGCGATTAACGCGCTGTCGCTTGCAAACTTTTTAACCGATTCGCGCAAAATCAGCTTTGACGTAATAGTAAAGACTATGTACAACACGGGTAAGGATTTGCTGAACAGCTACCGCGAAACTTCAGCGGGCGGTCTTGCAAAATACTACGCTATCCGCGACGATAATGACTAACCACATTGTCATTGCGAGCGAAGCGAAGCAATCCAGAAGCGAAGTAGTTGAAAAGCGTTATAGACTGGATTGCCGCGGAGCTTTCGCTCCTCGCAATGACGGTGAGGAGCATACTCATATAATACAAAAGCCGCGCGTGCTTAGCACGCGCGGGCT
>JAIEAS010000353.1 GCA_029071285.1 Clostridia bacterium | reverse complement strand
AACGCTTTTTGAACTCGCTTTTCCGAGCAGATTTCCCTCCTCCGAGCTTACTATCGGCGCCAAAAGTGCAATTGCGGTTATTTCCGCAAAAACAGGTATTAAAGTTATAACGTTTTTAAAAATTACGGAAAAAAGTTCACTGATAAATCCGCCGTAATCGGTATTCAGATTGCCGTGAACCAAATATTCTACAATTTCGGATGCGGTACTGCCGAAGTTATACAGATAGCTGTCGGAATTTTCATCCAGATACTTTTGCAGTTCGGACAAGTCCAAATCTTCCAAAAGATCAGATATACTCTCGTTCAACTGCTCGCCGCCGTCCTTTTCGGCAACTGCATTTATACCTGTAAATACCGTAACTAATACGGCACAGACAATTAAAAAAACAAGTACGAAAACACGCTTTTTTACACCAGTTCTATAAGCGATACTATTATTTTGTACGTACTGTTGAGTATCGGTACGGATACCACGAATATAATTATTTTTCCGCATAAAACCAGCTTGTCCGCAGTGCTTTCAAAGCCGAGTTCCTTAACCGAACTTGCCGTGAGCTCCACAAGAAAACCTATTCCTATAATTTTAAAAATGATCCTGATGATATCATTGTCTATCCCCGCGCCTTCGGTGAAAGATTTGATAAACTCCACACTCTCGGTCAGATAGTCAAATGCGTATAAAAACATTATTATACCGCCGGCAGTAAGGCAAAGCGGCACCAACTCCGATTTATGGTTTTTTAAAATTAAAGCGCAAACCGCAGTAATTACGGCAATGCAGCACAGGCGTAAAACGTACATCAGAAAATGTCAAAAAGCTGCCTTATCTGCGTAAACAGGTCGGCAATCATAGAAATTACTACCGTCAGGACTATTATCAGACCTACTAAACTTACGACGGTAGCAATATCGTCCCTGTCGGATTTTTTGAGAACCTGACAGATAATTGTTACTATTATGCCGACAACGGCAATTTTAAAAATTATATTTATATCCATTACGCTAAAAGGACCGCCGCCATTACTCCGACCAAAAAAAATATTTTTATATACAGCGAGCTGTATTTTTTATAGTCGGCGCAGCTCTCTTCCTTATATTTTTTAAGGGTTTGTTTTTTTTCCGACAAATATTCCACCTGCGAAAGCGCGTCGGTTTTACCGAGATTCTGAACGTATTCCCTCACCGCCGTATCGTCCGCACCCTTCAATACAGCCTCGCCGTTAAGAATTTTTGGCACGAATTTAAACGGAGCGGCAATATTATCTATGGACGAACGCGAAAATTTCAGAGTAAGGATGAGTTGTTCGTTAAATTCGTACAGCTCGGAAAAAACCTGCATTCGCTTTTTTTTATTCGCCGACAGAAATACTCCTATCGAAGTTGTCAACGCCACCACAGCGATAAGTATTAAAATCTTTATCATAGATTATAGGCTGACTGCCCACGCCAGTGAGCTTCACGTAATATTCAAAAGGAAGGCTTTTAAGATAATCTTCCTGTTCGGTGTGGGACGAAGCTATTACGCATATTCCGCAGTCAACGGCATATTTTACCGCCTCGGTATCCTCGTCGCCGTACAACTCGTCCGTAATAATCACTTCCGGCTTCATTGCTCTGATTGCGCTTGCTATTGCGCTTTTTTTATGATAGCAGCGGATAACATCCACACGGCTGCCCAAATCAAAGCCGTTGCCTTTGCCGTCAATTGCACAAATTTCGTTGCGCTCGTCAAATACTAAAACGTTCAGATTTTTCGTTTTCCCGAGAGTTGTTGCTATATCGCGTAACATAGTAGTTTTACCAAAACCGGGTTTGGAGAACAGTAAAGTACTATGCAAACTGCTAAAAAGCAGGTTTTTAACGACAAAATCAGCGCATCCGACAATAACGTGCGGTATTCTTATATTTATTGAAGTAATATTTTTGATTGTAACGACTTCGCCGCCGCTCGTAACATACTCGCCTGCAATTCCTATCCTTATCACATTTCCGACGGTAATAAATCCGCTTTTCATCTGTTCGGTATAATTATATATACAACCGCAAGCGGCGTTATTTAT
>JAIEAS010000352.1 GCA_029071285.1 Clostridia bacterium | reverse complement strand
GAGTAAATAGTTTGCTGCTTCATCCCGACGATTGCAATCTAGCAGATAAGCGCGAAGCCCAGAATCAGCGTATTCGCAATGCGGTTTTTGCCCTTTACCAGTAATATAATCGCGCAGATGGGCAAAATCACCGCCACGCCGAGAATCGCCTGTCTGCTCATCGACATAACCGCGGCAACTGAAAGAACCAGCCCCCAGACGGTGAGCGGAAAGCCGAATCTGTATTTCCCCGCAAGGTAAAAAGCCGATGGCACGCACAGCACCAGCATCATTCCCATTGAGTTATGTACGCCCCAGCCGTACATAAGTTTATTTCTGTCAATTCCGTTTTCGGTAAAAACGCCTTCGGTAGTAAAATAAGTTACGATAAGCTCGGTAACGAGAACGATACTCACCGCCATAAACCCGAGCGCGATAGCCGTAAAGGTTTCCTTATTAATATTTAAATTATCTTTCAGCAGCGTAAAAATCCCGAGGAAGAAAAACGCCATCACCGCGCCGTACGCAAGGTTCATAGGGTCGTAATCCTTCACCGCAACGCCGTTGAGCAAAAAGGTCACCGACAGAACGCACAGCCCGAAGAAAACGGGAGTGGGTTTAAATTTCCTTCTCACGCCCAGCATAACGATTCTGTAAATCATCGCCGCGATAAAAAGCGCCGCCAGAACCGCGCACTGCACTATAACCGCCGTCTGGAAGTAATAATCCGACCCGCCTACGGTGTACGAGGGCGAGTTTTTCCGCGAAATCGAAAGGTACAAAAACGGAAACTGGCAGATAAGGGGGGTTAAATCGTCCAGTGCGATAAGCATAGCAATCCCCACCGCGGCGAGGAAGTACATACCCACCAAATCGAGTCCGTTGAAGTAGCATATAAGCGAAACCGCCGCCGTCAGAAACGGAAGATACTTTGAAGAGAGTATCTTTTTAAAAATAAAAAGTCCTTTTGTTGCGGATTTGTGCATTTTAAGCTCCGTTTTATGTATTTTTACTTTATTTATTAACTTTTTTATTATATCTTATACCTTCCGCAAAGTCAAACCTCACGCTTAATTTTATTATGTCATTCTGAGCGTCAGCGAAGAATCTCATTCCTACAAAATAATAGAGGAACAAAAAATGAGATCCTTCGGCAAGCCTCAGGATGACAATAATGGCAAAAAGCACAATATATTGTGGTTGGGGGTGTTAAACTACACAATTTTAAAAAATTTGTCAAAAAGTCTTGACAAATTGAATATAATGAGAATATAATCATTATACCACATTATCGTTGATTTTGTCTTTTGACGGAATTTTTATAACTTATGCTTATAAAAAGCGCAGAGCGCGCGGTCTATACCGCGCAGCATCTGCGCTTTTTTTGCGTTCTTTTGTCATTCTGAACGGAGTGAAGAATCCCCCAAACGAAGTAAGCGTAAGCCCACTTCGTCATTGCGAACGAAGTGAAGCAATCCAGAAGCGCGGCACTTGAAAAGAGCGGTAGCGTCTGGATTGCCGCGTCGCTGCGCTCCTCGCAATGACGGTGAGAAGCGTAGCACCCCACATTAATTAAGTATTTTGCCGTAAGGCAAATAGGAGAAAGTTATGAAAATTAAAAAAGGAAGTTTATTGACGGTAATCCTTGCAATGCTTTGCGCGTTAGCGGTTGCGCTTGGCGTTGGCTTTATGCTACCTAAAAATGAAATAAAAGTTGCGCGTGCTGCGGGCGGCTTTGATAAAACGTCGTTAAAAGTGGACACTAGCACCATAGTTAATAAATGCGAACAGCGTTATGCTCAGGATGCCTCTTTCAATGTTTCAGACCTTGGAGCAGGAGCACCGGCCTCAGGTACGGCATCTTTTACCGATACGTCTATCACATATTCCGAGGCATCAGCGTCCAAGGATAGTACTTTAGCTTATTTTAGCTTTAAGGTTGGTATAAAAGTACCGGCGTGGGAAGAATATAAAGTTTCTTTCGACATTGCGCTTTCAGTTACTTGTGCTTTGACTGGTAATGGTTGCAGCTATGTAAATTGGCCGGCAGGTATTTTTTTCTGTAACCCTAATACTAACGACCCTGATTTTGCCCCGCAGACAGATTTTTCAAGCATAACATTGAGCACTGGTACTCCTATTGCAGTGTCAGACAGCGATATTCAATCTAAAACTGTATATAACACAACATATATTGGAGGTTCAAGCACTACCAATAAGACTTTATCGTCTGGTGATTGGAAGCTTAGAAATGAAAGCGATACAGAAAAAGCTTATACGTTTGATTTGGCGGTAACCGCTGGTTGTCCGGCAACGTCGACTGCCAATGGGGCTTATTCACAAATGAGTAATTTTTCAATGACGCTGCAAAATACGTCGGTTGAAAGAAAGGCGATTGTGCCTTTAACAACAGATAAAGAAACGGGTGATTTTGCAGCTGCAACTATGGCAACATATACTGGCTCAACAATTGATTTTGATCTGCATTACTGTCACATTTACGCTGCTCCTACTGCAGTTACCGGTGTTGATGTAGACGGCGGTGCACTTGCCACACCGGTTACACTTGCTGGCAATGTTAATACGACTACAGGAAAATTTACGGCTACACTCGCTGGTACGTATGTGGTTACCTTCAATCTGACATCAGCCGCAGCAACGGATGGCATACCATGGTCGGATGATAGTTACGGTATACAAACATTGACGTTTACAATCAACCAAAAAGAGGTGACCTTGCCTACGTTTAGCGGCACACATTCATATAACGGTTCGGCTCAGGATTTCGGTTTTGCAAACTATGATAAAAAAGAAGTAACAATCACGGGCGTAGAAGTTAAGCCTAACGGCGGCAGTACTACGACGCTGACTTCAATCGGTACGAGCAGCAGGGCTGACGGCAGCGTTTACCCTGTAAGCTGGGAAGACTCAAACAGCAATTATCCCGTAACCTTAGACGACAGCGCCTCTATCGTAAAGGTTTCTGCGACCGACGCAGGCGAGTATAAATTAACCTTTGACCTTGTAGATAAAAAGAATTATAAATGGGCTCCGGGCGTAGCCTCGGATAAGAAAGTTTCGTTCACTATGGAAAGAGCGCCTTTAACCGTAACTTTTGGCGCGCCCGGATCTTCTACAAACTTCTCGTGGAAGCTAGGCGATTTCAGCACGACCCCCGGTTATCTTACCGTGGATAGTATAAACGGCATTAAGAACAGTGAAAACGTTACGGTGGATTTGTACTGGTACAGCGACAGTAATAAATCAGCTATAAACCCTATGTATATGACGGGTGTGCCCGATAGTACGAAGTACGACGTATCTCAGTTTGACAGTTTCGGCGTTGGAACCTATTATCTGTGTGCGGTGCTTGCAAACGATAAAACCGGAAACAATGTAAACCGCAACTACAAGATTTCAACCAACGATACAAACGTAACCCCTCAGAAAAACGAGGTTGCAGTACAAAAAATCGTAATTAATGCGGGTACGGCTTCGGTGGACGACGTAAAGTGGCAGTATCAGACTGCGGCAATGGCGGACCCCGCGGACTACACGGGCGCAACGTTGACTTACGATAAGGTTTCGGGTAATCCCGTTGTTTACACTATGTCAATCACGGCCATTCCCAATACGAGGACTGCGACCTACGCACA
>JAIEAS010000351.1 GCA_029071285.1 Clostridia bacterium | reverse complement strand
ATCAAAGAGTATATGAAATCGATAAACGCAGATTAGTCCGGCGTTGTTAAAATTTTACTATGTTCTATGCGACAGATTACTACTACTCCACCACAAAAAGACCTTGACTTCCGTCAAGGTCTTTTTGTGTATGCGGGTTGTACAAGAAGAAGCAATACCGTTCGACTGAGCGCAGCGAAGGGTTGCCGAAGCCCCGCTTGCGGATACGGCAATACACACCTCCTTCAGCCAGCAAATTAAAATAAACCGCTTCTTTTATAGTAGTTAGGTTTTGGCTTTTTTGCTTACACACATTACTATATTAAATATTTGACTTTAATAAAAATTTTAAATATAATAAAACAAATTAAATTGGGGTAAAGTATGATAGGAATAATTTTTAACCATAATGTCTTTGATGACTGCTACAAGCAAACTTCTGTTGAAAAAGGTTTAAACAAATTAGAGACTATTTGTAAGAAGTTAAACGAGCACCTATTTACTTCTTGGAGTAATACAAATAGGAGTAGTTGTATAGGAACAGATTATACGGATGACTATATTATTGTACATTATACGAGTGAACTTTCAAACACAGATAAGTCAGAGATTGCTAATTGCATAAAAGAAATATTAACCTTGAAAAAAGCTGAATACAAAGTTGACAATTTGCCCGAGATAATTATCATTTTTTCTAAAATATCACAAGGCGACTGTTTTAGTTTCAACGTAAAATGAACCCTTTAAAATTCATTTTAGGTTTCTACTTTTCAACAAAAAAGGCACTGACTTATTGTCAGTGCCTTTTGCTAATAGAACAGATTATTCAATTAAAAGTTTACATTATCCTGCGTTACAAGCGCGTACAGCAATTTTGAGAAAGTTTCAAAGTGCTTCATAATACGGCCGGGGAAGTATCTTTCAATATAAGAAAGATAATCGTTTTGCGTATTCATAAGCATGCCTACAAGATAGGTTTCGCCGTAACCGGTATAGTCGGGGATTTCCCAGTTGGTTGCTTCAAAATAAACGTAAGGTATCCCTCTCAGCTTAAAGCCATAATGGTCGCTCCAGTTGCCCGTGGACGGAGCAGCGTACGAAGGGAATTTCTCGTCCTTTTCATTGGGCGCGTGGTTATCCCACGTCCAGGGGTTACTTTTAAGCGAAAGTCCCAAAGAGTTTGCAACCGCCATAGCGTTGTCGTACGCTTCGGTCTGAGTAACGGTTTTATTTTCATTGTCCTGAACGCCGCCGTAAATATACGCGTAGTCTCCGCAGACAAGCGAGTCAAGATTAATCATATAAAGCGTGTTTGCAACTTCCTCTTCCGTCATCTCGTTTGCATAGGCGGAAGAACCGTGTTTTCCGTATTCCTCTGCGGTGAAAAATACGAACTTAATCGTATACTCAAGGTTCATACTGAAAACCTTTTCAGCGGTGGTAAGTGCAAGCGACACGCCCGAGCCGTTATCCCCCGTTCCGTCGCCGTCGTAATGCGCGCCTACGATAATCTGCTTATCGCTCTTGCCCTTCTTGGTTACGCAAATATTGGGCGTAGTTACGTCCACTTTTGCGTATTGACCGTCTTCGGCTTCAACGTACTCCCTACCATTTTTATTATAAAATTTCTCGCTCACTTCGTACTTGTCTACTGCGGAAAACTTTTCCTTTAATCCGGCAGTATCCAAATCAACGATAGCGCTCTTTTTATAATATCTTGAAAAGGTTGCGGGCTGATAAATTATTTCCTCTTCGGGATAGCCCGCCTGCATTAACGTCCAGCTTATCCACTTCTGCGCATACTTAAAGTCTTTACCTGCAAGACAGTCCCTGTCGCTAAGCACGTCGTCTATGTACTCGAGCTTGGTATAGCACTCTGCGGCGTATCCCTCCGACGCGGCGGGATCTTTGCCGTCTTCTATACAGCCGGCGGCGCCCGTTATAAAGCAAGCGGAAACCGCGCCGGTAAGCAATAATGATGCAATCTTTTTGTTGAATTTCATTTACTTTTCCTTCTTTGATTTTTCTATTAACGATTATATCACTATCAGCAGAATAGTCAATTATTTGTATGTATAAAAATACATTTTTTTGAATGTTTATAAATTAACAAAAACTGTAAATTACGCGCAAAATTATAACAGTAAAATTCGTTTTAAGCCGCAAATACCGCACCGTTAAAAAGTTTCGGCAACGGTTAATATTCTGATTGCATTTTGTAAATAAACATAATATAATTACGGTAAAAAACGGAGGCATTTAAAATGTTAAACAAAAAAATAGCAAAACTTATAAACGAACAGGTAAACAAAGAGCTTTACTCAGCTTACCTCTACCTTGAATTTGCAAACTATTATGCGGACGAGGGTCTGGACGGCTTCGCGCACTGGTACGAAATTCAGGCTCAGGAAGAGCGCGACCACGCAATGATGATGCGCCGCTATCTTATCGATAACGGAATCCGCGTAACTTTTGACGCAATCGCAAAACCCGACAAAACCTTTTCTTCCGCTATCGAGCCGTTAAATGCCGGCTACGAACACGAGCAATACGTTACCTCGCTGATAAACAATATCTACGCGCTGGCTTTCGAAACCAAGGATTTCAAAACCATGCAGTTTTTGGACTGGTTCATTAAGGAACAAGGCGAGGAAGAAAAGAACGCCGAGGATCAGATTAAGAAATTCAAAATGTTCGGACACGACGCGAAAGGTCTGTACGCGCTCAATCAGGAGCTTGCCGCCCGCGTGTACACTCCCTCCGCCACCGGCCCCGCAATGTAAACAATTAAATAAAAGCGCCGGCTTCTTGCCGGCGCTTTTTTTGTTGCACAACGAATTTGTATTTGCTATAATGCAATAAACAAACGGAGAAATTTACGATGGATAAAGAAGAACTATTTCAGTTTATAGCCGAACAGAAAACGGCATTTATAGGCTCTGTAAACGAACAGGGCTACCCCGTAATCCGCGCAATGCTTGCACCGCGCAAAATCGACGGAAACGATATTTATTTTTCCACTAATACTTCGTCAAATAAAATAAAGCAGTTTACGGCGAACGAAAAGGCTTGCGTGTATTTTTACAAACGCGGCAGATTTAAGTATCAGGGAATTTCGATTATCGGCGAAATGCAGATTTGTACCGACCAGCCGACCAAAGATATGATATGGCGGTTCGGCGATAAACTGTTTTACAAGCAAGGCGTAACCGACCCCGATTACTGCGTTCTGAAATTTACCTGCAAAAAAGCCGAATACTATTGCGATTTTAAAATCGAAACGATAGAATTTTAAAGGCGGTAAAATCAATGAAAAAATTCGGTCCCGACCCCGATAAAGCTTTTCCGAACGAAAAAATCCCGAGCCTTTGCTATATTAAAAACGTAATTAAAAATCCGAATATTATCGTCGGCGATTACACTTATTACGACGATGTCGATGGCGCGGAAAACTTTGAAAAACACGTTACCCACCACTATGAATTTATCGGCGATAAGCTTATCATAGGAAAATTTTGCGCTATTGCAAAGGGCGTGGAATTTATTATGAACGGCGCAAACCACCGTATGGATTCTGCGACGACCTATCCATTCAACATAATTGTAAACGGTTGGGAAATATAAGCGCCGTCGTTAAGCGACTTGCCTGTAAAG
>JAIEAS010000350.1 GCA_029071285.1 Clostridia bacterium | reverse complement strand
TCCCTCCCCCTCGTTTCAATATGAAAGGAACTCGTAGGAAGAGACCATACGACGATTTTGTATTCGCGCGACAAGGTTGACGAAATGCTGCGCGTGAACGACAAGATTGCAAAAGACGTCGACGACATTAAAAACATTATCTTAAAGAAATAAAGCTATTGCCCGATTTACTCGGGCAATAAAAATATTAAGAGTAAAATGAAAACTTTTTCAGAGGGAAAATTTGATATTGCGGTTATAGGCGCGGGGCACGCTGGGTGCGAAGCCGCGCTTGTTTCGGCAAGGCAACACCAAAAAACCTGTATGCTGACTTTAAATCTTGACAGCATAGCTTTTATGGCGTGCAATCCCTCTATAGGCGGTACGGGCAAGGGACACCTCGTCCGCGAGATTGACGCGCTGGGCGGCGAAATGGGCGTCAACGCCGACAAAACCGCCATACAAATGCGTATGCTCAACGAGGGCAAGGGCGAAGCCGTGCAGTCCCTTCGCTGCCAGTGCGACAAAAACGCCTACCACCGCGAAATGAAGCGCACGATTGAAAACACCGAAAATCTGCGCGTAATTCAGGGCGAAGCGGCGAAAATCCTCACCGAAAACGGCAAAGTCACGGGTATACTTACGACCTACGGCGGAGTTATAGAGGCAAAAGCCGTAATAGTTGCGACGGGAGTTTATCTCAACGCCGAAACGGTTACGGGCGAAGTGCGCCAAAGCAGCGGACCCTCGGGCTTTGCTCCCGCCACCAAACTTACCGAAAGTTTAATCGAGCTTGGATTTAAAGTCAGGCGTTTTAAAACGGGCACCCCCGCAAGGCTTGACGGGCGCACGGTGGATTTTTCAAAATGCTCGGTACAGGAAGGCGAAAGCGGCGTTCCCGCGTTCTCGTTCCTGAATGATAAACCCGCGGAAAACGCGGCGGTGTGCCACCTTGCCTACACCAACCAAAATACCCACGAGGCAATTCTTAATAACCTCGACCGCTCGCCCCTCTACAACGGCGATATCAAGTCGGCGGGTCCGAGGTACTGTCCCTCTATTGAAACCAAGGTCGTGCGCTTTGCCGACAAGGAACGGCACCAGATTTTTCTGGAACCCGAGGGACTTGACACAAACGAAATTTACGTTCAGGGAATGTCGTCTTCTATGCCGCACGAGGTTCAGCGGGAAATGTACCGCTCTATCGAAGGGCTGGAAAACTGCGACATTATGCGCTACGCCTACGCAATCGAGTACGACTGTATAGACTCGCTGGATTTGTATCCCACACTGGAATTTAAAAAGGTTTCGGGGCTGTATTCGGCGGGGCAGATTAACGGCACTTCGGGCTACGAAGAAGCCGCGGCGCAGGGACTTATTGCGGGCATCAACGCGACGTTCAAACTGCAGAACAAGCCCCCATTCGTTTTAGGGCGCGACGAGGCGTATATCGGCGTGCTGATTGACGATTTAACCACCAAGGGCACCGAGGAGCCTTACCGCATAATGACCTCACGCGCGGAGTACAGAATTTGTTTAAGGCAGGACACGGCGGACTTCCGCCTCACGCCGAAAATCGCGGATACTCCCCTTTACACCGGGGAAAGAAAAGCTTCGTTCGAAAGCCGTAAAAAAGCCTTTGACGGCACGCTCGAAGTTCTTAATAACAGGATTGAAAACAGAGCCGCCGTGCAGGAATTTATGACCGCGCAAGGTATCGAGGGCTCGGTTGCGTTAACGTACGCCGACCTCATAAGGCGGGGCGCAAGCTTAAACGATATATGCGCATATTTTGATATATTGGGCGGCGTGAACGCTGAAATTTTGAAGTCCGCGGAAGCCACGGTAAAGTACGAGGGCTATCTGAAGAAAAACGCGCAACAGATTGAAAAAGCAAAAAAGCTTGAGCAGAAAGCTATTCCGCCCGATATCGACTACGACGAGATAAAGGGCCTGCGGCTTGAAGCGCGCGAACAGCTAAAACGGGTGCGGCCGTTGACCCTCGGTCAGGCGGGCAGAATTTACGGCGTAAATCCCGCCGACGTTACGGTTTTGATAGTCTGGCTTGCAACAAGGAAATAAAAAAAGCTCTCGGATAAATTATCCGAGAGCTTTTTCAGTTATTTCAGTTTTGAAACCGCCCTTTCGTATGAAATATCTATAACTTGCAAAAGCGTTTCGTTTGATACGCCGTTCACTGATAAGGTACTCTTATATTTGGCTTGAACTGGCGGACAGTGCCATCCCCTGACGATAACCTGAGGATAAGCAGAGCGTAAATATTGAGCAGTTACTTCGTCAGTAGAAAAAGTCAACTTAAGTTCACCGTCAAGTACAAATATCTCGGCAAAAATAACGCTTTTGTGCGAATTTTTAATTTTAACCGTTATGTAATCCGCTCCGAACGGATAATCGACGAACGCGCCGTTTTTCTGCAAACAGTAATCAAGTATTTCCGTGTATTGTATATTTTCAAGCGGTTCTGCCATATGATAATTCCTTTTTAAGCTTGGAACAATATTTATAGAATCAGCGGTTTTTTAACTTTTAAATCCGCCGAAGATGTCGCCGCCGCCCGATTTAATAAGTTCAAAATACGGGTCGTTTGAAAAGTCGCGCTCTTTAGTGTACTCGCCGCCGAGGGCTTCGATTGCAAATTTAAGCTCCTGATACTCGATAAATGAAATGCCGTCCTCGTCAATCTTATCCAAGAGATATTCAAGCGCGCGTTCGTCGCCGTACGCCGCAAGATAGCTTGCATGCATAGGCAGATTTTCGGGGTCGCTTCTGAATTCCTTTAAAAGGATTTCGAACACCTTGTCAGAGCGCACTTTGCAGCGCGACATAATTTCAAGCATATACTCGCACTCGAGCCCCTTTTCGTAATTTTCAACCGCACGGTTTAAAACCTTGTCGGCGTTTTCCTTTATGTAGTCCACGCACCTGTTTTTTAAATCTTCCGAGCTGTTTTTATCAAGCAGCATTTCAAAATATTTATCCAGCGCCTGCTCGCTTGCGCCGATTAAATTAATTGCGTAGTCGCGCTCTTCCTCGCTGCCGTCCAGAAGAGGCAGTAAAAGCTCGACCGCATTTCTGCTTTCGATTGCGGCGCACAGAAATTCGGATACGGGCACGCCCTGCTTTAAATGGGTTGACAGCGCTTTTATAAGCTCGCCGTCGGACATTTTGGCGTAAAAACCGTTGGGCGTATCGCCGACGGCTTTAATATAGGTATCGCCGAATTTTTTGTAGAGGGCGGGAATAATATCCTCCCCCTCGCTCTCTTTGTGCTTGTCGGCGTTCTTTTTCAGATAGTCGGCAAGCTTTTCGTCAAACATTCCGTCAAAGTCGTAAAGTTTCATAAATCCCCCAAAATCAAATTCAGTTTTTCTTCAGTCGTTTCAAAAAATTCGCAAAGATTTTCGCGCGTAACGGACTGCTCTTTCACGCCCGAGTAAAAGTAAATTGCCGCCGACAGTGTGTTGATATCAACGCCGCCAAGTCTGCCCTCTGCTTCGAGCTTTGCATAAAGCTCTTCCGCGCTCCTTGCAAATTCGTCGCCGTAGTCGTCGTCTATTATCGAAAAATGCGACGTAAGCCTTGCGTAAGCCGTAACGAAGTGTTTGCGTTTAAAGCGTCCTAAGCGCAGCGCGCGGAAAGTTACGCGCTTGTATAAATTGCAGACTGTTACGCCGAAAGAATTGTCCTCGTTCCGCTCGCCGATAAGGGTCAGGATATGCACCTTCAGCTCGTCGGGCAAAAAGGCGTTTAAAAGCAAATCGCACAAAACCCCGTCAAGCCCCGCCTTAACCGCGCACTCGGCGGCAAGGAAACGAAGCTCGTCGCTGCTGGTGACGTCCGTTTCGTCAAAGCACCAGCGCACGCACTCGGATAAGTCGAGAACGTTGAAAAGCTTTTTCATTCCCTTTTTGGGAAGCTTTGCAAAGGCTGCAAGCATTATAAGATTTTTTTCGCGCTGCTCCTGAGGCAGGCGGTAAAAATAGCTCAGCTCGGGAAGCTCGCCGTCCTTGCCAGCCCGCGCCGCATTGTAAAAATAACGCGCCGTAACCGACTCGGGATACACCGTTAAAAGCTTGTCGAAGGCGGCGAAGCACTCGTCGTATTTTCCGCAGTTGTACGCGGAAACAGCCTTGAAGTATATGACCGAACTGTCGTAAAAAAGCTCCTGCTCCAATTTGCAGAAAAGTTTGTAAGCCTCTTCGTGCATCTTGTTTTCACAGCAGACCGTGGCTATTTTATAGATATCGTCACTCCCTTTAACGTCCAAAGACAAAAGCTTTTGGGCAAGCTGCTTGCTCTCCTCGCTCTTTTTCTGCTCGGTTTTGACGGCGGCAAGGGTGGTCAGCGCCTGAACGTTGTCGGGGTATTTTTTCAGTATTGCAAGGCACTCCGCCTCCGCCTCGTCGCACTTGTCGCAGATAATGTCGCACATAGCGATATAGTTGCGCGCCGAACGGAAGCTTTCGTTTTCCTCGTCAACCTTTTCAAACTCTTCAACCGCCTTTTCATACTCGCCCAGCTTCATCTGCTCTATGCCGTTGGAAATAACTTCCGAGTAATCTGCAAGCTGAGGGGGATAAACGAATTTTAAAGGATTTTCGTCGCGGCTCAAAAATGAAGAAATTATCTCGCCGCGCGCTTCCGCGTCCAGATCGTCGGTGTCGATTAAAAGCTTGTTGTAGTAGTATGCCGAAAGGTGCTCGTTGCCTAAATTCATATAGGCGACCGCAAGCCCCTCGTACGCCTCGGAAAGCTCGCCCGCCTCGGCGCAGTCTATAAACTTGAACCAGCCGTTCACGCATTTTTCGTACAGCTCGATATCGTCGAAAATTTCGGCGTACAGCATATAAGAATCCGCGTCGTTGCAGTGCAGCTCCGCGTTCTTATTCAGCATTTTCAATGCGCCTATATAGTTGTGTTCTTCGACCATGTCGGCGGCAAGACTTATAAGTCTGTCGCTGCTCAAATCGATACCGATAGTTTTTTTCATTATTTATTTAAAAAGTTTTTCAACGTCCTCACGCGAAAATACGTGGTCGGTGTTGCAGTAGTGGCAGTGAACTTTTACCTGTCCCTCGTCCTTTATTATATTTAAAGCTTCCTCTTTTCCGAGCGACAAAATCACGCCCTCTATTTTTTTACGCGAACAGTTGCACTTATATTCGGGAAAAGTCTGATAAACCTTTTCGCCCTCTAACGCATCCTTTAAAATTTCGTTTATAATGCCGTCCGCGCCGTACTCTTCGACAACATCCGCGGCGTTTACGAAGTTTTGCATAGCCTCTTCGGCTCTGTCCATATTTTCCTGTCTGGTCCCAGGCAAAAGCTGCATAACCACGCCGCCCGCGGCGATACATTTTCCGTCCCTGCACTTTACGCCGAACGCAACCGCCGTGGGGATTTGCTCGCTCTTATCGAAATACTGCATCAGGTTTTCCGAAAGATCGTCGCCGACAAGCTCGCAAGTGCCGTTGAAGGGACGGAAAAAGCCGTCCTCTTTTACGACGGTCAGATATCCGCCGTTCAGCCTTCCGTGGCACGAGCCGTCGATATAGCCGCGGATATGCCCGCGCACGTCGCCCGAAACGCTCACCGTTCCCGCGTCGCCGTCAGCCTTTACGG
>JAIEAS010000035.1 GCA_029071285.1 Clostridia bacterium | reverse complement strand
CTTGTCATCCTCGAACCCAAACGAGTAGTGTCGGGCTCGATTGCACTATCGTTCAAAGCGGGATTTGATGCGCTGAAAAGATTAGCAAGATTTATTGCCGCTTTGTCAACGGGTTTTTCTTCATGTGCGGGAGGCTCGGGCTGAACTTCCTCTGCAACCTCTTCGGACTGTTCAACCGGTTCACGTACAGTTCTTAAAAAGCTGCTCTCCGAACGCATAGGCGGTGTAAACTGCTCGGGCTCCGGCTGAATTTCTTCGGGGGTCGGCTCGTCTATAGTGTATTCGTCGTGAACGGCAGAAGAATAATCTTCAACCTGTTCGGGCACGGATTCGTTTAAGAACTCCTCCGGCTCTGAAACTTCGGGCTCGGGCTGTGCAGTATAAACTCCGCTTGAAACCTGCTCGAAGTCGTTAATGCTCTCCACGGGCTTATCGCCGAAAACGTAATTTGCGGGCGAAGAAGCCGCAGGCTGACTTAAAACGTCCTCCTGATAAACTTCAGAGTAAGATTGATTTTGCGGAACTGCAGTTGTGCTGTTTCCGTTTGAAAAGTTATGTAAATAATTGTCCGTGCCGTTGACGGGGTGATTGAAATAAGAATTTTCGTTGAAGATAAGATTGCGGCGGTAGCTTTCAGCGGCAAACTCACCCTTTTCAAAGAGAATTTTTTTGCTGTAATCTTTTTGCGAATACTTTTCTTCGTTCTGAGCGGGTGCTTGCTGCTGAACAGGTTCACGCGTAATTTCGCGGGGTTGTCCGACTTCGCTCTGAGCATACATTTGTTCCAAAGGAACTTCCGACGTACGGAGCGAACGGCTTGCGGCAACTTCTGCTTCTGCGGTGTTATCGGCAACGACGTTAATCTTTTCTCTGCTGCGAAGCTTGGGACGGCGCACGACGAAGTAAATGAAGTAGCCGCCGAGAACGGTAAGCAGCGAGAATATAACGTACGCACCGATAAATGTCGTAAACTTAGCAAAAGGATACACGATAAGCGCGGAAATTACACCGCCGAAGGTATAACCGGAATAACCGTTTGCGGCGCTCAGATAACAGTCTTTTATATAACTGCCGTAGCTTGCAACCGACAAATTTCTGCTTGAAGCGGCGTGGAACAAGAAGAAAGCCATAAGCGCTGTCAGAGAAATAGCGAGCGCAAGCTTAAAAGAAATTTTAATTTTCTTTTCAAAAACAAGATATTCGCCGAGGTACGCGAGCGCGCCCACGACAAGATACGAGCCGTAGCCGAAAGTGCCGTACATAAAAGTACATACAGCAGTGCCTACGCCCGCAAATACGTGTTTGCCAGTTAAAAGCATTAAAAATACTATTACGCTGAACAGCATCAGCGTCATTCCCAAAGTTTCCTTTGTGAAAATAAATGAAGTTTTATTGTTTTTGTTTCTGTTATCCACTTGTGTTCTCCGCCGTGTTATCTTTGCCGATAACAAATCAATTTTATTATAACATCAGTTAAATAAAATAACAACAAAATGACGGCAGTTTTTAATTTTTTTATATAATAAGGTAT
>JAIEAS010000349.1 GCA_029071285.1 Clostridia bacterium | reverse complement strand
CCTCAAAGGATGGTGGAAAACCTGAAAAATTCTACTTCAAATTATATAATATGTTTGCTTATACACTTATATTACATTTTATCATTACCGAGGCGCTTTGTCAAACAGCTTAACTTATGCAAAATTAAAACCGTATGCCGCCGCATACGGTTTTAAAATAGTTTTTTCATACATTTGCTGTCGCGCCTGAACGGCTTGCTGATTATGTTTAAAATTGTAACCAGCCGTTCTATCGAAAAGGTCTGCTGCCGCGCCGTGTGTTCTTCCACGAAAATTTCGTTCACGGCGGCCTGCATCTCTTCTCTGGTCTTGTCCTCGGAGAAAAGCTTTTTCCCTATGTATTCGCCGTACTCGTAAGATTTTTGCAGGCGCTCGCTTATTACCTCGCCAGCGAAATCGTAGTGCGCTTTTGAAAAATCGTTGCAGTACGAAACGTCCAGATCGAGCACGGGTATATCGGTTTTGAAGGTTTTTCTGTAATCGTACTGCGCGTCGAAGTGAAGCACCAGAATAACGTCGGGTTCTTCAGCCGCGCCGAAGGGCGTTTCCTTCTTCAAAAGAGGATACAGAGGTATGCAGTCCACCGCCCCGCCGTCTATCGCCATTCTGCCTTTTATGAACGAGGGCACCAGCTTTAAAAACGGGTAAGTCGCCGCGGCGTTCATATACTTTTTCCATATGCGGTTATACGGTCCGTTTATCCAGTAATAGCGGGTTATAAGCGGAATATAACATACGGGGAAAACCACGGGTATTTCGAGATTATCCGCAGGTGATAACAGCGTATTGAGATACTTTGACAAGAGGTCTTTGGCGAACATTTCCCAGAAAAGCTCAGCCGTGTTGGAAATGTCTATTTTACTGTACAGACGCTCGAGATAATCAAGCTTATCCGCCGACAGCGCGTATGCGGTGAACATACCGCCCGAAGAGCCGGACACTGCTGAAATTTCGTCGCGCGAGATATAGTTTAAAAGTCCCTTTGTAAAGCCTATCTGATACGCGCAGTTGCTTAGTCCGCCGGCGTACGCAATCGCTACTCGCAGTCTTCGCCGCCGGCTAACATTTTTTTTAATTTTTCTACCTGACCGCCCACTGCGCTTCCGACTTTTTTAGCCGCCGCTCCTATTTTAGAGGCAATCTCCTTAGCACTTGCGGCAAGGTCTGATACCTTTTCTTCTTTTTCCTCTGGCGGCAGAAGATTTTCTTCCAAATCGGCGATTTCTTCCAGCGTCTTTTTAACGAGGTTGTCGAGGTCGGACGCCGCCTTGCCGTACACGCTTGCATCGTTGGTCTTTCTCAGACGCTTTACGATATCCTTAAAGTCCTTGTAGCGCCAGATAAGCGCGTTCAGCTCCTCGTCGGATATGGGCGTTTTTGATTTTTTTAAAGAACCGAGTTCTATCTTTATAAGCTTTTCGCAGCACTTCAAAGCCTTTACGTTGTCCTTTACCGAGTTGACCATATCGGTAAATATTAAAAGGCGTTTGTTGAGGAATAACAGCTCTTTGTATTCCGCTTCGTTATGTACTTCCATACTCTCTCCAAATGTAAAAAATAATTAATGCAATTATAATACAGAGAGTAAGTTATGTCAACTTAATTGCACCGCGCAGCTTATTGGAAATACTGTTATTAAATGGTATAAAACTTGGCGGCAGCCGTGTACACGGCTGCCGCCCCTCATTAATTAACCCGTTAAATCCTTGCGGAAATTTTCCATTATTCTGTTTTCTATCCTCGAAACCTGCACCTGCGAAACACCGAGCATATTTGCAACTTCGCTCTGCGTCATATCGCGGAAATATCTCAGCATTATAACCTTCCTGTCCCTTTCGGGAAGTTCCGCGATAGCAGTTTTTAATTGCAGCATTTCAATAATGTCTTCCTGCTTGTCTTCGACGGGCAGTTTTTCCAAAAGCTCCTGCGTCTTTTCGTCCTTGTAATCGCCCTGCGCGTAGATGGACAGCGGCATATGCGTAGAACCCATAGTGAACACGACCTCGCTTTCGGGCATTTCGAATTTTTCGGCTATCTCTTTGATAGTCGGCTGTTTGCCGTGGTCGGTGGAATACTGCTCGATAAAAAGATTTATCTGCTTTGCGCAGCTCTTCATTGCGCGGGAAACTTTTATACTTCCGTCATCGCGCATAAACCTCTTTATCTCGCCCGCAATCATAGGTACGGCGTAGGTGGAAAACCTTACGCCGAAGCTTTCGTCAAAGCCGTTAATAGCTTTTAAAAGTCCCATACTTGCAAGCTGATAGAGGTCGTCGTATTCAACGCCCTTACCGAGGTATCTCCGCACGATGCTTTTTATTAAGTTGTTGTTTTCAAGCAGCAGGGTTTCTTTTGCCGCCCCGTCGCCCTCCTTTGCCTTTCGTACTAAATCGTTCGTCTGCCCGACGTCAAGCATTCTCCACTTCCGCTTCAAAACTTTTCGACATATACACAACCGTGCCTTCGCCCTGAATGGAATTCACCGAAAATTCGTCCATAAATGTCTGCATTATGGTGAAGCCCATTCCCGAGCGTTCGTCGGAAGGAAGCGTTGTATAAAAGGGCTGAACGGCTTTGCTTATATCGGGTATGCCCTTGCCCGTATCGCTTACCTTTATATGTAGCTCGTTGCCCTCGATTTCGCACTCTACGGTAACAATGCCGAGATTGCCCCTGTACGCGTGAACGGTGCAGTTTGTAACCGCCTCGGATACGGCGGTTTTTACGTCGGACAACGCCGACAGCGAGGGATTGAGTTCAAGGCAGAAAGCGGCAACAGCGTCGCGCGCAAACGCCTGATTGCGGGGAAGTGAATAAAATTGAAGTTTAAGATAGTTGCTCGTCATACACGCACCTTTATTCCGCCTTGGGGATTAATGAGTAAATTCCGCTTAAATTGAGTATTTTTTCAGCCGCAAAGTTGGGCTGGTCGAGATAGAGCGGCGTATTAAGCCTTGCCGCCTTTTTGTATCTGCCGATTAAAAAACCTATACCGGTGGAATCCATAAACGCCACCTCGGAAAGGTTTATAATTATTTTTTTTGCGTTGGCATTGTCCTCTATAAGTTTGTCGCAGCGGGCGCGCGCGTCCTGAGCGGAACACTCGTCCATTTCGCCGGACAGATATATGTACAGAACCGCTTCCTGCAAACGTCCCGAAACTTTCATAACTTTCCTCGCTCGGTGATTTTTTAAAATATTACTACATACAGGGCGGCGTATTTTGCGCTGTTTGGGCGGAAATTGTATTCTTTTGTCGAACGCGCGGACGGCAAACGTTTTTAAGATTCTGAATTTTACCAATGAAAAATTAGTTGAAATTAGTTAAAAAATTACTTGACAAAATTTTTGGGGTATATTATTATAGTTTAGCGTTGTGCGTTTAATAAAGCGTACTTGCGGCAAGGGCCTTTAGCTCAGTTGGTTAGAGCAGTCGGCTCATAACCGATCGGTCCGCGGTTCGAGTCCGTGAAGGCCCAC
>JAIEAS010000348.1 GCA_029071285.1 Clostridia bacterium | reverse complement strand
AAAAAATATCGCATATTTTCAGGAGTTTATTGCGTACAAACTGAAAAAACTATTTCATTAGGGAAATTTTCAATTATAAATAAGAATGAATTACTAAATTATTTAAAAGCTTATAATGATATATATATTGATAATAAATTAACTGAACAACAGCTTGAGTATTTTGCATTTGATGAAATTGATGCAAATTGTTTTATCGGAATAGAAATTAACTCATACGACGATAAACGAGCTTGTGAAATTGCAAGATTAGAATTTTTAAATTTTGAAAAATTAATGAACTTTGCTTGTATAAGAAGTGATTGTCGTCCACCGATAAGAATATTTAATTTGGTCAATAAATCAACCTCATTTATATTATTAAAGGAAAAAAGCTGGATTAATAATTCTTCTGCAAATCCGTTATATGTTGGAACATTTAACTATCAAATGAGCAGCTTAATTAAAGAAATGGAAGAAAATAAAAGCTTATTTATTTTTGACCTATACTCTGATACAGATAAAAACAAACTGAAGTCAAGTATAATTAGAGCAATTCTTTGGATAGGTCAAGCAAATGTAGAAGAAGATATAAATGTTAAGTTGCTTGAATATTGTTTTGCACTAGAAGCTATTTTACAGCGAAAGCAAGGCGAAATATTATCACCAAGTATTACTTATCAAATCTCACGTTCTTGTGCGGTAATTAATTCAACAAGTTATAGTGAGCGCAAAAAGATTATAACTAATATTGCAAAAGTCTATGACTACCGTTCTACGATTGTCCACGGAGGCGACGTATCCATATCAACTTATTACACAGATTTAATTTGGCAGTATTTGGTAAAATTAATTTATAATCTAACCTTTAATTCTTTATGGAAAGATATAAAAGACAAGCCAGACTTATGGGCAAAAGTAGAAGAACAAATGTTAAATCATAAGTGAAATTAATTTTGATATTTACTGCCCATAAAAACTAAACCGAACTACTTCCATTAGCAATTTGACTTTTTTATACAAAAAAACGCAACCTAATATTCGAATTAGGTTACGTACAACACCTTCAGGGAGCTTGCACCAAAAAAACGCCCGACGCGTTCACCGCGTCGGGCGTTATTTTATTTATTAAATCCGAAGCTCAATTAAATGAGCAAGGTTTTGTACCAATCCCACACGCCTTTAAGATAGCTCCATATATTATCCCCTTCCGCTGCGTATATGCAGCAAAACTCTATTACGGTTACCCCAACAAACATCAAAATGCCGACCGATATAAACGTTAAAATCTTTTTTTTCATTTACGCCCCTATAAGCACGATAGATTTTTTGCGTCGTTTATTATAGCATTTTATATGGTTATGCGCAACCATAGAAAAGTAAAAGTTAGTAATAAAATTATGGTTGCCCATAATAATACAGGAAGGCAACTTATGAACAATATCAACCACGCTTTAGTGCTCAGAATACAGCAACTTTTAAAAGAAAAGAAAATGACGAGATACCGACTCGCTATGGAAAGCGGAGTATCGCATTCCACCCTGAAAAACATAATACACGAAACAGTTAAGGATAATCTGCTTTCAACTACCATATTAATTGCAAGCGGATTTGGCATGAGTGTCAGCAAGTTTTTAGACAGCCCCTTATTCGACGAAGAAAATTTGGATATTTAAAAAGCAGGAAGTTTTAAACTTCCTGCTTTTGTAATTGCGCAACATACGCAACCTTATTCAAATAACTTAGGTTTTTTCTTCGCTTAAAACATAACGAGAAGGAAGCCCGTAATTACTCCTATAAACAACGCAAAAGCGGGGAGCTTACTGCGCCACATCAAAATAGATTCGGGCAAAAGCTCGCCGAAAACCACGTACAGCATAGCTCCGCTGGCAAAACCGAGCGACAGCACGAGCATAATATCGTTAATACCGCCGAGCGCGAAACCGAGCAATGCGCCGAACACCGTCGGCAATCCGCTTAATGCGGTAAGCATTATCGCCTTAGGCTTACTCATTCCGCCCGAAATTAAGGGCACGGAAACCGCCATTCCCTCCGGCACGTTATGCAGTCCTATAACTATTGCAATAATAAATCCGCTGCCCGAAAACACGCTTGCGGTAACGTCGGGCATAATTGCATACGAGGCGCCTATAACCATTCCTTCCGGAAGATTATGAAGCGCTATTGCAAACATCATTACAAGTCCCGCAACAAACAGATTTGACTTTGAAGCTTTATGTGATTGGTAGTGGTCAGAGTGAATAAGCTCGTCCAAATCGTCCGCCGTGGAAGGGTGGTTTTCGTCAATGTGCTTAACTTCGTGATTAGTCTTCTTGTCTATAAGCAGGTTTAAAAAATATACGATGACGAAACCTGCTATTACTGCGGCAACAACGATTAGGGGCGTAAGTGAAGGCAGCGTTCCTTCCTTCATCATTTCAATAGGTTCGCTCATTAAATCAAAACATACCACGGCAAGCATAACCCCCGCCGCAAACGATAACAGCAGGCTGACTATTTTATTCGAGTCGCGTTTGAGCACTGCGCCGACTACACCGCCGAGTCCCGTACCGACGACGCCGGAAATGAAGGTTATTAAAATTATAATCAGATAATCCATAGACACATTATAGCATATATGCGCCACAACGCAAGCTTATATAGCTCTTAATAAAAAATACGCCGTAATGAGTTTGCGCAGTATAATCTGAAACTATTTTATACAAAGCTGCTCAAAGCATTGCTTTGCAAGTAAATCATAACGCGTTGTCAAAGGAACTTCTCCAACGCGACAGGGACTCTCGCCTTACGGCGAGGGCTTCGGCAACAAGTTGCCTCGCGCGAACAGAGGGTGCTAGCCCGATGAAGGACACGAAAAAACGACGGTACATACCGTCGTTTTTTCGTGGTGCACCTTCAGGGACTCGAACCCTGGGCCCACTGATTAAGAGTCAGTTGCTCTACCAACTGAGCTAAAGGTGCA
>JAIEAS010000347.1 GCA_029071285.1 Clostridia bacterium | reverse complement strand
AGGTACGCGGGCTCGGCGAAATGGAACAGCGAGGAAAGCGAACCGCCGAAAATTTTCTTCACGGGCATTTTGAACATCGGCAAAAAGTTATCCCACTTCACCTCGAAGAACGACATCGAGAAAATAAAAATCGTCGAGATAATGAACAGCGGCAGGCATATGTCGGCGCACCTGCCTATATTTATAAAGCTCTTGCTCGCCGCGTACAGCGAGAAGATAAAGAAAGGCAAAAATACGAGAAGGGACGGAAGCGTATCATAGAAAATAGCGTGCACGTACACCTTTTGTTCGAACAGCGGAATTACCGTGCAAATCATAAAGAACAACGCGAAAAGCCCGTAGATTATGCGCGCGACGACGTTACCCAAGGTGCCCTCAATGAGCTCGAAAAAGGTCTTGTCCGTACGCGAGCAAAGATAGCTTACCGCCCACACTATTATCCCCTGAATGAGGAAATCGAAGAGACTTGAAAAGAGTAAATCTCTGCCGCTGACGTAGCTCAATGCGGTGGGATAAAGTATAAACTTTTTTACCGCCGTATACATAAGCATTATAAAACAAATCTGCCTTACGCTGATTTTCGTGTTCATTTGCTCTTTAACCTCACTTTATCCTTTACTTTCAAAACGTCGGGTCGGGTTTTGAGGGCGTACATATTCGCCTTTACCATACTGTCATATAAGTCGTTTTTAATGAGCGGCGCAAACGGTGCCAGAAGAGGAACGCCGTACGACTGCTCGGTTACTAGGTAGCATATTAAAAACGCCGTGAATAGAACTATTCCGAACGGTCCTAAGCTGCCCGCGATTATGAGGAATATCCACCTTAAGGTAGTAGTCGTTTCGACTAAGTCGGGCGTGGTGTAAAGGCATATTGCCGAGAACGCGATAATGATTATCGCGGGGGTTGAAATTATACCCGCCTTAACCGCCGTATCTCCGAGAACCAGCGCGCCCACTACCGACAGCGCAAGCCCGACGTACTTCGGCATTCGTATAGAGGCTTCGTTCAGAACTTCCAGTACGAACAGTACTAAAAACATTTCAAGACTTGGCGATAACGGCAGTCCCGAAACAGAGATTGCTACCTTTAAAAGAAGATTAAACGGTATAAGCTGAATTTTGAAAAGCTGTGCGGAAACGTACAGTGCGGGAAGAAACATTCCCAGAAACAGCGCAAGTCCGCGAAGTATCCTCAGGACCGTCGAGCGGTAGGACAGCGAATAGTAGTCCTCCCCCTCCTGTATGTCCTCGAGTATCATATACGGCACGGTCAAAGCTATTGGAGAGCCGTCGACGATAAGTCCCGCTCTTCCCTCGCAAATCTTCGCGCAGAAAATGTCGGGCTTTTCCGCAGTGCCGTTGCGCTTAAAAAGTGAGCGCGGCTTTTTGGAAATAAACGAAGAGATATACGACGAATCGGGCACTATGTCTATTTCGTTGTCGGCAATCTGCTTTTCAAGCCTTTCGGGAAGTCCTTCGGGGCAAATCCCCTCTATATATACGAGGGCTACCGCCGTCTGCGACTGTTCGCCCGCGGAAAGCATTTTGACCTTTAAATTTTCAGATTTTATTCTCTTTCTGACGAGCGCAAGGTTGGGCTTGATATCCTCGACGAAGCCCTCGCGCGGGCCCTTAATCGTGACCTGCGTGGGCGGCTCGGCAACAGTTCTGCCGGGAGGGTTTTTAAGACCTAATATAAAGAAGTCCTTTTCGCCGTCAACGAAAAGTGCAACGTTTCCGTCCGAAACCTGCTTTATGG